>JAGTUY010000371.1 GCA_018224455.1 Desulfosarcina sp. | reverse complement strand
TTGCATTCTGCTGTTTCCCGGTCATCAGAGTTAATTATGCACATCATCTCAGCCAGGGAGGTTTCATGAAAATCAGAAAAGCCGTTTTCCCCGTCGCCGGTCTGGGTACCCGATTTCTGCCGGCCACCAAGGCCATGGCCAAAGAGATGCTTCCCATCGTGGACAAACCGTTGATTCAGTATGCCGTGGAAGAGGCCTATGCCTCCGGCATCAGGGAGATCATTTTCGTCACCGGTGCCGGCAAAACCGCCATCGAGAACCATTTCGACCACTCCTGTGAACTGGAGCACATGCTCATGGCCCGCGGCAAGGACGCGCAGCTGAAAATGATTCACTCCTTGATCCCCGAATCCGGCTCCATTATCTACACGCGCCAGAACCAACCCCTGGGACTGGGCCATGCCATCTGGTGCGCCCGGAACATCGTGGGCAACGAACCCTTTGCGGTTCTGCTGGCCGACGATTTGATCAAAGCGGAAAAACCGGTGCTGAAACAGATGATGGAAACGTTCGATGAGCTGCAATCCTCAATCGTCTCCGTCGTTGAAGTCGATCCGAAGGAGACCAGCAAATACGGCATCCTGGATGCGGACCCGCTGGTCAACAGCATTACGAAAATTCGCGGTTTGGTGGAAAAACCGCAACCGGAAGAGGCCCCATCGAACCTGGCCATCATCGGCCGATACATCCTGACGCCGGAAATTTTCGCCATCCTTCAAGGCAAAGAGACGGGCGCCGGCGGTGAAATCCAAATCACCGATGCCATGGCCCGGCTGCTCAAGACCCAGGATATCTATGGCTACCGCTACCAGGGAACCCGTTTCGATTGCGGCAACAAGGCCGGCTTTCAGATGGCCAACCTGGCATTTTCTTTGGACCGGCCGGACATGCGGGAACGCCTGCTGCCCTTCATCCGCAATCTGATCGATAAATATTAAAGATGGATATCAGCCCGATACCGGCCTCGGAAAGAAATCTGAACGGCATCGATTTTTTTCTCCTGTGGGCCGGGGTGGCGATTTCCCTGGCCGAAATCTGGGCCGGCGGCTTTCTGGCCCCCATGGGTTTTTGGGCAGGTTTTTGGGCCATCATTCTGGGCCACATGATCGGCAACACCTTGATGGCCCTGGGGGGTGTCATCGGCTCGCAGTACGGCATCATCTCCATGGTCTCGGTTCGACCGGCCTTCGGCATCCGCGGTTCCCACCTGCCGGCGGTCTTGAACATCATTCAGCTGATCGGCTGGGCATCCATCATGCTGATCATCGGCGGTCGGGCCGGTGCCATGCTGGGAGCCCCCTTCGGCGGGATGCTGGCTTCCAACCAGTTCTGGATCGTGCTGATCGGCATGGGAACCCTGCTGTGGGCCATGGGAACCGGCAAATCGATCTGGAAAATCTTACAGACGACCGCGGTGATCGCCCTGCTCTTGGTAATTATCCTGATGAGCTGGGTCTCCTTTGGTGAGTTCGGCAGCGGGGTGGCGGCAGACAACACCAACCAGATGCCGTTTATGATCGGCCTTGATATTGTGATCGCCATGCCCATATCCTGGATGCCCCTGGTGGCGGACTACGCCCGCTTTGCCAAAAAAACCGGGCCGGCGTTCTGGAACACCTGGGTGGGCTATTTTATTGTTTCTTCCTGGATGTATCTGCTGGGTCTGATGGCCACCCTGGTCACCGGCGAGACGGATCCGGGCGCACTGATCCTCCAGACCATGGGCAAAATCGGGTTTGCGGTTCCGGCACTGGTCATGGTGGTATTTTCCACGATTACCTCCGATTTTCCCGATATCTATTCCGCCACCTGCTCCATGATGAATATCTCCCAGAAAATCAAGGCCAACACCGTCATGTGGATGGCAGGGATCCTGTCCATCGTGGTGGCTCTTGCGTTTCCCATGGAACAGTATGAGAACTTTCTGCTCTTCATCGGTGCCATGTTTATGCCCCTGTTCGGGGTGGTGCTCACCGACTATTTCCTGCTGCGCAAAGGCCGATTGCAGATTGAAGCCATCGACACCGTCGGCGGGCCGTACTGGTATTTCAAAGGATTCAACATCGTCGCAGCGGTGGCCTGGGGGGCTGGATTTGTGACCTTCGAGATTATCGCCCTGATGAAATATCCGGTCGGCGGCTCGATTCCCTCCATGTTGGTGGCCGGACTGATCTATTATTTCATTACCCGGGGTAAAGCCAAAGGAAGATCAATACCCTGAAACGGGCAAATGGCAACCAATCTGAAGCCGCTCGCCTGCTGGGTATCTCCCGGACCAGCGTGTGGAACCAGATAAAAAAGACCCTTGCCGGAGAAGCGATGCCGGCACCGTTCATCGTCAACTGACACCCAGCGATAGTGGCATCTTGGAGTGAGGATTATGGGAGCTCGAATACACAGCAACACACCCCAAGATGCCATATGCCTCCCGGCCTTAGCCATACCCACCAAAAACCGTTAAGTAACGTTACCTTACGTTATCTCTACACAAATGTAACGTTGATGGCGGTGCCCATGCACCCATAAACCTCTGTCCCTGATGCCGACTTTCGGCGGTCTGCCGCCGGTTCATATCCCCGATCCCCCTCACCGGTCCAGTATGGCATTAAAATTGATCTAATTAGATCAAATTGGACCATTTGGTGAATCGAAGCAATTCTGGAAAGTCGGAATAACCGATGATTAGTGATAAGGAGACAAACCATGCAAAGACTGTTTGAAACGATGACCCTGGGGAATTTGACCTTGGCAAACCGGTTTATCTTTCCGCCGGTTAAAACGGCCTACGGCACGCCGAAGGGCCATGTGACCGGTCGGCATCTGACGTATTATCAACAAATTGCCGAAAATGGGCCGGGCTTGCTGATCCTTGAGCCGGTGGCGGTCACTGTGGAAGGCAAGGAACATCCCAAACAACTTTGCATCCATCTTCCAGAAAGTGCCGACGAACTGAAAAAAATCGGTGATGTGATTCATGCCAAAAACCGGTTGGCATGCCTGCATCTCAACCACGCCGGTGCGGCGGCCAACCCCAAAGCAACGGGCGTCAACCCCAAAGCACCATCGGCCATGACCTGTCCGACCACCGGCGCGACATCCGACCTCCTGACCGAACCGGAAATCGGCGCCATTGTGGACGGCTATCGCTCGGCAGCGCAGAAGGCCGTCGCCGCCGGTTTCGACGCGATTGAAGTCCAAGGCGGCCACGGATACCTGGTGTCGCAGTTTCTCAACCGGAAAACCAACCAACGAACCGACCGTTACGGCCAGAACCGCCTGCTGTTCGCCCAGGCGGTTCTCTCGGCGGTAAAAGTGGGCGCCCCGGACCTGCCCTGCATGCTACGCATATCCGGCAGTGAAATGTCGCCGGCGTTCGGTATCCCGCCGGAGGATCTGGCGCCCCTGCTAAAGTATGCGGCCGCAACTGGAATCTGCGCCGTTCACGTGGGAATGGGGTCGGCATGCTTCAATCCGCCATGGTATTTCCATCACGCCCGTTTGCCGGAAAAGCCCCAGATGGACGCACTGGCCTGGGTCCGCACGCAAACCGATTTGCCCTTGATTGCGGCCGGCCGAATGGGTCGCTTGGACCACGCCGTCCAGGTAATTGATGAAGGTCTGGCCGACCTGGTCGCCCTGGGCCGCCCCCTGATTGCCGATCCCGACCTGATCGAAAAATGGAGGTCGGAAAAACCCGATGAAGTGAGATCTTGCGGGTACTGCCTGCAGGGATGCCTGCACCGTGTCAAAAACGGCGAACCCATCGGTTGCAACGTCAATCCGGAGATCGGGCAACCGGCCTTGGAAAAATCGGCTCACCCCATGAATGTTCTGGTGGCCGGCGGCGGGCCGGCCGGGATGAGCGCCGCCCTGTACCTTTCCAAACGCGGCCATCGGGTCACATTGGCCGAAAAGGAAAAGCAGCTCGGCGGGCAGTTCAACCTGGCGTGGCAGGCACCGGGCAAACAGATGATGCAAGACAGTCTGGACAATCTGGCATGCAGCGCAATCGCCAATGCCGAGGTCGTGCTGACCGGAAAAACCGTGGACAGGGACCTGGTCGCTGACATCCGGCCGGACCTGTTGGTATGGGCTACCGGGGCGCATCAGAAAATTCCTGAGATCCAGGGGCTCGACAGTCAGTACACCATAACGTCCCTGGAATACTTCAGTGGTTCGAAACCGGTCAAGGGGCCGCGGGTCCTGGTGATCGGCGCCGGCCGGACCGGACTTGAAATCGCGGAGAAACTCGGTGCGGAGGGCCTGGATGTGACCGCCACCAAACGCACGGATCCCATCGGCAGCATGATGGAGACCATCACCAAGAAGCTGACCCTGATGCACATTGACGGTATGAAGAACGTGGCCCTAATGCCTCACACGGCGGTCAAGGCGTTCGAAAGTGACAGGGTGGTGGTGGAAAAGGATGGCGAAACCATGGCCTTGAAACCATTTGAGACGGTCATTTTGGCTTCGGGGATGCTTTCCGCGCCCGGACCGGAACCGGCCATTGAACAGGCGGTGACCGCCGTCGAGGTAATCGGAGACGCTGAAAAGGTCCTGGACATATTCACGGCCGTTCATGCCGGTTATGCGCTGGCATCAAAATATTAGGGGGATTTCATGACAGACTTATCCTTTGCAGACATTGCGATCGTTTCCTGCGGAACCCTGTCCCTGGAACTGAGCCATCTCAGAGCCGAAGGGTTTCTGGATACGGAACATCTGTTTTTCACGACACCGGGACTTCACGAAGACATCCATGAGCTGGAGCGTCAACTGCTCGACCGGATTTCCAAAGCCACGGAAAAAGCGGGAAAGATCCTGGTGGTCTACGGCGGTAAGTTCTGCTACGTCAATGCCGATGAACCGACCCGCACCATGCAGCAAATCATCACCGAGCAGGGGTCCGGGGTGGCTCGGATTCAAGCCACCCACTGCATGGACATGCTCGCCAGCGAAGCCGAACGGGAAAGGATTGCCGCCGAATTGGCCGGTGGAGAAAAGGTCTGGTGGATGACCCCCGGCTGGATCAAGTTTCGCCACAAGGTTTTCAAGGGGTGGGACAAGGGGCTGGCCAACGAAAACTTTCCCAGGCATTCCGGCGGCGCCGTTGTTTTGGATGGAACTGGTTACCTGGACACGTATATGGCCGAACATCCGGAAGACTTTTTGGAATATTCCGACTGGATGGGCATTCCCATCATCCCCTATCCGGTGACCCTGGACCGGTTTAAAATGCTGCTTACCGAGCAAGCCGAAAAACTGCACGGCAACAGCGTGTAAGGGTGGCCTAGCCTGCCGATGCAGAACCCCATTCCGCATTCAGGGAAATTTTTCATCACCCCCATCACCCATCGATAGTCAATGTCCCCAGGCACACTCGGGGATGTTTATTTTAGTCAAATGATCAAAATTTTTCTTGACAGTATAATTAGCTGCAATTATATTTTAGTCAAAAGATCATTATTTGGAGATGACAGCGTGCCGAGACCCAAAAAGCCAAGATTCGTATCCGGTTACCCGACCATCGCCGCCTTTGTTCCGCAGGGGGTGCCGATCACCGGGGAAGTCATGCTTTCGGTCGAAGAACTGGAAGCGATACGACTAAGCGATTTCGAGCATTTAGACCAGGAATCGGCGGCCAGCCTCATGCAGGTGTCCCGCCAGACCTACGGCAGGATTTTATTCGCTGCCCGCGGTATCGTCGGAGAAGCACTGGTCACCGGCAAAGCCCTGAAAGTCGCCGGCGGCAACTTTGCCATGCGTGGCGGCGGCAGGCGGCATCGCGGTGGCCGGGGCCGAATGGGGAGGCGAGACTGACATGGATACTGGCAAACGCAACAACTCCGATATCAGCAGAAAGACCGTTTATGGAATTCACGAAGAAGGGAGGTGAATAATATGCCCAGAGGAGACGGAACCGGCCCGGACGGAAAGGGTCGGCAATCAGGCAGAGGACAGGGTCCCTGCGGCCAAAACGGCCAGCCGGCCCAACCGCAAGATCAAGGAGGAAGACGCGGCGGTCGCGGTGCCGGCCAGGGTAAAGGCCGGGGTGGCGGTCGTGGACAGGGACAAGGTGGCGGTTCGGGAGGCGGTGGCGGTCGCGGTCAAAACCGTTGAACAAAAACCCAAACAAGGAGGTTTGGATCATGCCACGATTAGACAGAAGCGGTCCCATGGGGGCCGGACCCATGACCGGCGGTCGCAGGGGAACCTGCGGGCGCGCAGGAGGGCCAGCCGACATGCCCGTTTACGGCGGCAGCCATGGCTATGGCAGGGGCATGGGCTTTAGACGCGGATATGGCAGGGGCCGTGGTTACGGCTTCGGACCGGTCTACGGCGCCGTTCCCTATCCGCAGGCCTATGGCAACAGGTACCCGGTAAGCAAAACCGATGAAGTGGAGATGCTGAGGGCCGAGGCCGAGGCCATGCGCCAATCCCTTGAATCCGTTCAGCGTAGAATCGCCGAACTGGAAACGGATGCGTCCCAATAGCAACGGATCCGGGGTACCGGCCTGAAGGGCGCTCACATCCAAAGCCCCAACAACCCGGTACCCCACTGTCGTCACCCCAAAAGGAGTCCTCAATGGTTATCGAAGTGTTGATCAGACGACGATTTATCAAGGAGAAAGAAACGGCGTTGGCACCCCTGATCGTCCGCTTACGCTCCCTCGCACTGGCCCAGCCCGGGTATATCTCCGGCGAGACCTTGAGATGCATCGATCCGGCCGGTCAAGACGAATACCTGGTCCGAAGTACGTGGTT
>JAGTUY010000370.1 GCA_018224455.1 Desulfosarcina sp. | reverse complement strand
CCATGCGTCCCGTCGGCAAAGCGATGAGAAAGGTGAGAGGTCTGAATGATGGGCACGGTTTTATTCGGCCGTCCTGACGGCAGCAAAAGTGCCGTCCATCATGGGCCTAAGAGCCCTGGCAATGGGTATGGCGGCTGCTATTTTCAGGACATCGCCGATGAGAAAGGGCAACACGCCCACGGTCAATGCCTTGGAAAAACTCATTCCCGTAACCACTTTGAGCCATGACACGCCGAAGGCATATATGATCAACGTGCCGGCAACCATGGCCATCACATCGATGGCCACACGCCCCCGCCCCCTTTGCGAAATGACGCCGATCAGATAGGCGGCGGCGGCAAACCCCAGCAGGTATCCGCCGGTAGGCCCCACGAATTTGCCAACGCCGCCGGTACCGCCGGCAAACACCGGCAGTCCCACGGCACCGGCCAGCAGATAAACCGCTACGCTGATCAATCCCCAACGGCCGCCTAAAAGCAGCCCCGCCAGCATGATGAACAGGTTTTGCAGGACGATGGGCACCGGACCGACAGGGATGGCGATGTAGGCTCCGGCGGCCGTCAGGGCGGCCATGAGGGCCGCATACACCATCCGCTTCAAGTGTTGTTCAGATGCATCCATGGTAGTCGTTCTCCTTTGGCGGTTCATTGCGCTGATCGGGTTCATTGCGTTCGCTGGGTTTATTGGGGGATCGAAAACAGACAACCGATTTCAACCGCCTGTTAACAATGAAAACAGTCGCCATGCATCACAGTCTGGCTGGTCCCATCGGCCAGTTGCAGGATCAGGCCACCAAGGGGATCCACATCCACGGCAGTCCCTTCTACCATGTCCTTGAAGGTAATGACGCGGACCCACCGGCCAATGGTCACATTGTTTGATTTCCACTCGTCAATGACGATACGGGGGTCAAAGGTCGCCATCCGCCTCTCAAAATCATTCAGGAACGCGACAAGGATCGCCCGGCGCGGCACCGGCCGACCCAGCGCCGCCTTGAGGGAGGTGGCCATGGGCGCTTCGGTCTCCGGGGCGTTGTTGACATTAAGGCCAATGCCGATATTTATGTGGGCCACCTGATCCCCTTCGGCTTCCATCTGGGACAAAACGCCGCAGAGTTTATGCTGGTTCACCAGAATATCGTTGGGCCATTTCAAACACGCCTCCACCTGATACAACGACCGCAGGAGAGCGGCCATGTCGACGGCCGCCGCCAGATTCACCAGACCGGCCAGCATCATGGGGATGTCCGGGCGAACGACCACGGTGAAATACAGGCCGCCATCGGCCGACAGCCAGGTCCGTTGCATACGCCCCCGGCCGCAGGTCTGACGCTGGGCCACCACCACGGTAAAATCAGCACATCCCTTTCGCGCCATCAGCATCGCCTCGTCCATGGTCGAACCGGTCTCGTGGAAATAATGAATACGGTCTTGCCATGCCTCGAATGCCCACGGCACCAGGCTGTCCGGATCACGGGTCAAACGATAGCCTTTGGGGGAGGAGGCAATCGAAATGCCGGACTTGACGAGTCCCTGGATATGTTTCCAGATGGAAACCCTGCTGACACCCAACTCGGCGCTGAGGGTTTCTCCGGAAACCACGCCATCGGCGCGATTGAGGATGTTGTAGATGGTCTGCTTGGGATCCATTTGGTTAACCTGTAGAAAGGTAAATGGTTAACCAGATTCCATGGGGGTTGTCAACACCATACGGGTGCTATCAGGGAAGGCGATTGAAGCGGATTGGGCGGCAAAAATTTTGGAAAGCCGTTGCATCTCGGTCTCGGCGTCATTGACCAGCTCATCAAAGATGCCCTGAAGGGGCAGAATTTTATCCGCCAGGCCCACGCTCTGGCCGGCCATGAGGGACCCTTTTTTCATATCGCCGTCAACGACGGCATTTTTTAACGCACCCATCCAGAAGCGTTCCACCTCATACTGGGCCTCCACGCGATCGATGGTATTATTTTCAAGCTTCTGAATCAGGTGCAGCTGCAGTTTCCCGAATTCATTCGTACCCACATTTTTCAACGCTCGCACCGGTATAACGGGAAGGCGGCTGTCAAACTGCGGGGTGGCCACCGCATCCCTTGCCTTGGCCCGCCTGAAGGTTTCTTTGAAATTGGGATGCACCGCACACTCTTCGGACATGACAAAGCGCGTGCCCATCTGGATACCGGCAGCTCCCATCATCAATAGGTGGGCCATCATCCTGCCGGTGGCGATTCCGCCGGCAACAAAAATGGGCACCGAATCCACATTGAACAAGATTTGCTGGATCAGCACGGTCAGGGATACGGGCCCGATGTGCCCACCGGCTTCCGAGCCTTCCAGGATCAGCGCATCGGTACCCATCTTGATCAGCTTCAAGGCCAATTGATCGGTTGGCGCAAAACAGATGACGCGCGCCCCGCTCTCCTTGGCACGCTGGATCTCATTTTCTCTGGGAATCGAACCGGCAAAAACAATCACGCGACATCCCATCTCGCATACCATTGCCAGCTGTTCCTGATAGGCCGGTGCAATGGTTATCAGGTTTACGCCAAACGGTTTATCGGAGATGGAGCGGGTCTCTTCGATCTCTGCCCGCAGCACATCGACAGGCGCATTGCCCCCGGCCAACAGGCCAAAACCACCGCAGCGCCCCATGTGGCTGACCAACTTGGGATCGCTCACCCAGGTCATGGCGCCGCACATGATGGGAACCTGGCAACCTAAAAACTGCCTTCCTTTTTCAAAGAATCGGTCAAGAAGCATCTTCTTCTTCCAATCATTACCAACGCATCAATATGGCACCGTAGGTCAGGCCGGCACCGAAGGAATCGAGCAGGATCAGCTGTCCTTTTTGGATTCTGCCATCCCTCACCGCCTCATCCAGGGCAGTGGGAATGGTCGCCGCTGATGTATTGCCATAGCGGTCCACGTTCACCACCACTTTCTCCATGGGGCAATGCAGTCGTTTGGCGACGGCTTCGATGATTCGGTAATTGGCCTGGTGGGGGATAAACCAGTCAACGTCATCAATGGTAAACCCGTTGCTTTCAAGGGACCGCGTGGCAAATTCCGCCAGGGTGCGAACGGCGACCTTAAAGATCTCTTTGCCGTACATGCGTATCTTATGCAGGTTCTTGGAAAAACGTCCTGGGGTGACCTCCCTGCGTGATCCGCCGGCAGGGATATAAAGCAACTCCCACAGGTTGCCGTCAGACAACAGGTGGCTGGACAGGATTCGTGCCGGCGCATCGGCGTCGGTACGCTCTACGACGACGGCACCGGCGCCGTCCCCGAAGATAATGCATGAGCCCCGGTCACGCCAGTTGATGAAAGGGTTGAGCACCTCGGCCCCCACCACCAACGCCGTGCGGGTTTGGCCGGATTGGATGAATTGTTCCGCCGTGGCCAGACCATAAATAAACCCTGAACACGCCGCATTGATATCCATGGCCCAGGCCTGGGGGGCATCGATTTTATGCTGGAGCCAGCAGGCCGTGGATGGAATCAGGGTGTCCGGCGTACAGGTGGCATAAATGATCTGATCGATGTCCCCGGGCGTCCGACCAGCCATGGCAAGCGCTTTCCTGGCCGCCGCCACACCAAGGGAGGAGTTATGTTCGTCCGGGTTGTCTATATCGGAAAACCGACGTTCACGAATACCGGTCCGATCTCTTATCCACTGGTCGTTGGTGGAAATATTGTCCTTTTCCAACCGATCGACGATGTCATCGTTGGTCACCCGACTTTCAGGAAATGCGCAGCCGGTTCCGATAATTGTAGCACCATACCGCATGGATCGTTAGAACCCCCATGTCAAACGATAAACGCGAATCGACCTGATTTGTCTTCTCAAAGGGCCAACCGGACATAATAATTCTTCTAGTTAAATGAACCAGGGCTGACCTTCCTTTTCCCCGTCCATTCGCTCACGCGGACGAATCCCGGTATCGGGATTCATCCCCACTATGATCCGATCATAAAAAATTTGAATCAGAAGTAGACCCGCAAGCCGAATTTGATACCGAAGTCGTATTTATCACTATTGTAGTCGTTGATGTAGATGTCTTCCGTCGCCAAGCCCAGGTAAAAATTTGTGTCGACCGCCACATAGTCGCGGAAAAACCACTTGATTCCAATCCGTGGAACAAATGCCAAGGCGTTTTGGTTCTCTCCGGCATCCCAATTCAGCGCAAAAAGCCCTAAGTCTGCTCCAAAATAGGGAATCGTTCGTGCCCAACCGGAGCCGAACATATGATACTCGGCGAACCCGCCCAGTCCGTAGCGCACCACATCTCCGTCCATGGTTCTGGAATAGTTGCCGAATCCACCGATTTCGATATGGCGGTTCATGAAGTAGCCATAACGTAGATCCAGGTCAGTATCCACCCCCCCCGCGGGTCCCTCGAAATCGATGTAACCGGTGAAACCCAACTCCTTGGTACCTTTCTCGAACATGGGTGACATCCGATCCTGATCCTGAGCCGCGGCGGTTCCGACGAACAACAACATGGCCGGTAGTAAGATCCACATCACTTTTTTCATATCCGCTCTCCTTTTTTTGATGTTTTACCCGATCCGCTCGGGCTGACTGGTGCAACACGCGATCCGACAATCCGACACGCCACGCTGCAGGCCCAACGGCCCCAACCCGTGTTTAGCGTCGATGACGTGTATAAGAATTTACCCCCGGATGTCAGGATGTAATGTGCAAATAACGTTCGAAGGTTTTTAGGAACGCTATTTAACCTCAAATCTGTATGCATCCAAGTTGTATTTTTATAATGATTCCAGCAATCTTTCGTGGATATTGTCGAACCCCCCGTTTGACATGATCAGGATCACATCACCACCCACCGATGCGTGGGCCAGATCCTCAATGATCGCTTCCGTCTCCTCAAAATGGGTCGCATCCTTGCCCCTTTGTTTCAGGTCGGCAACCAGCCGTTTACTGGAAAATCGCTCATCTTCGGGAACTTTTTGAAGCATCGACGGCTTTCTGACGCAAATTCGATCCGCCGGATCGAATACGGTTGCATAATCCTGCTGGAACACCCTGCGCATGCTCGAGTTTGTCCGCGGCTCGAAAACGGCAACAATCCTGTTTTTTGGGAAATGGGATCTGACCGCCCTGAGCGTCTCCTTAACGGCAGTGGGATGATGCGCAAAATCGTCCATAACAATAACACCCCGCTTTTCACCGCGGATCTCCTGGCGCCGCCGCACGCCGGAAAAACTGTCCAGCGCGTCGGCGATATTTTCCGGCGTCACGCCGAGATAGTCAGCCACCGCTATGGCAGCCAGGGTATTTTTCAGGTTGTGCGCACCGATCATCCGCGTCTTGAACGATCCGTAGTCTTGTCCATGCTTGATCACCTGAAAATGGGTAACAGGCGGTTTAACGAAGGTTTTTCCAAGTCGCCAGGGCGAATCCGTTTGGGTGCCGTAGGGCAGCTGTTTACACGACACCAAGCCTTTCAGACCGGCGACATTGGGATCATCGTCAGCGCTGACCAGAAGTGAATCAGGCCTGATTTTCGCGAGAAACCGGCCAAATGCGTCTCGAACATGGTCCAGATCCCGATAAATGTCTGCATGGTCAAATTCGACACTGGTCAAGATGGCGGCATCCGGGGTGTAATGGAGAAACTTGGGGCCTTTATCGAAAAAAGCGGTATCGTATTCATCCGCCTCGATGACAATACAATCTCCCGTTCCGGTTCGGTAGTTGCTCATAAAGTTGGGCAGGATGCCGCCGATGATAAATGACGGTTCCCGGCCGGCGCAGAACAGGATCCAGGCGAGAATGGCCGACGTGGTTGTTTTCCCGTGCGTTCCCGCCACCAGTACCTGCCGCTTGCCGGCGGCGGCAAAGTGATTGACCGCCTGGGGCATGGAGCAGTAATCCAGCGCCATTTCTGCGGTGGCGACCACTTCCGCATTTTCCCGCGACACGGCGTTGCCGACCACAACCAGATCAGGCCGATAGGACAGGTGGGCGCCGTCAAACCCGGCCATGATTGAAACGCCCTTTTGATTGAGGAAGCGGCTCATCGGCGGGTAGATATTGTTGTCTGAACCGGTGACCTGGTAACCCATATCCTTGAGCATACAGGCCAGGGCGCCCATGGCCGTTCCGCAAACGGCAATCAGGTGAACGGTTTTCACCTTTTTCGGGATTCGGTTGTACTCCGGCTGAATCATGGCGCCCGATTCCTTTGATTTGAATTATTCGTTCACGGGTTCAACGGTTCAGGGATCAGCAGTTCACCGAGAATCTCAGTCAATGCAGCCCTGAACGCTGATCACTGGACCTGTGAACGCTTATGTAAACGATTTCTCGTCGAATCACAAGCGGTTCATCAGCCCATCTCCATCGGTGAAGGGTGATGCCTTCAGGCGCATGGCGGCGAAACACATGTCACCATGGCGATAGTTTGCAAAGATTGTTCGCCGGCTGAGCCTGCTGATCACCGTTGGCACCTCAGGGGCCACGACGCTACCCACCCAGATCGTGAAACGGGTTCTCGGCAACGGAGGCCTAATGTTTGACGTCAACGTGGCCGATAATCCTTTTGCCAGGCTGGCCGTGCAATCGGACCAGGGAATCTTTATCCGACGCGCTGGCGGTCAAGCCCTGGTCGCGCTATTGCGTAAAAGTGCTTCAGTTGAGTCTAATCTTTAATGATATCCATTATTTGATTTGACACCTGATGGCTGCCTGAGCTAACATAAGACCCGGTTTGTAACATTTTATAAATAGCAGCAACTATCTATTTTCAATCACAGGCCAAATCGCCGCAAAGATCATAGAATATGAAAACAGACACCTGCGATGCCAACGCCCCCATTGACCAGTTGAAGGCTATTTCATCCTGGGTTTCCTCCGTACAGGACTTGGACAAACTCCTCCAATTGATTATCGAATCGGCTACTGGCGTTGTGCGTGCAGAAGCCGCGTCACTGCTTTTGCTGGACCCAACCACCAACACGCTCTATTTCAAGGTAACCACAGGCGCCAAAGGTGAGGAGGTCAAAGAGTTCAGGGTTAAGATCGGCCAGGGAATCGCCGGCCACGTGGCCGAAACCGGCCAACCCCTGCTCATTGCCGATGCTCAGCAGGACAACCGGTGGATGCGCGAAATCGGCGACAGCATTGAGTATGAGACCCGTTCAATAGCCTGCGTTCCCCTAAAGATCAACAGCGGTACCATCGGCGTCGTCCAAGTCATCAATAAAAAAGACCACACCCAGTTTACCCATGCGGACATGGCTGTTCTGGAAGAATTTTCCAGCCTCGCCGCCCTGGCCATCGGCAGTGCACGAAGCCTTGAGCAGGTTCGCCAGGAGAATCAGGACCTGAAGAAAGAACTGGGCGAAAAGCACCAGATTATCGGGAAAAGCGTTATCCTCAATAAAGTCCTGCAAGACGCCCAAAAACTATCCCGCACCAAAACCACGGCCCTGATTCAAGGCGAAAGCGGTACGGGCAAAGAACTGCTGGCACGTCTGATCCACCGTGAGAGCCCCCGTAAAGATAAACCGCTGGTGGTTCTGAACTGTGCCGCCCTACCCGAACCCCTTTTGGAATCTGAGCTTTTCGGCCATGAAAAAGGCTCTTTTACCGGTGCAGCTGGCCGTAAACTCGGAAAATTCGAAACCGCCCATGAAGGAACCCTATTTCTTGATGAGATCGGGGAGATGGCCCCGGGGATACAGGCCAAACTGCTCAGAGTGCTTCAGGAAGGCGTGTTTTACCGAGTGGGTGGAAATACCCCCATCACCGTGGATGTGCGCGTTCTGTCGGCGACCAACAAAAACCTTAAGAAAGAGGTGGAGGAGGGAAAGTTCCGGGAGGATCTGTTTTACCGCCTGAACGTGGTCCAGCTCAATATTCCGCCACTTAGAGAACGCCTCGAAGACGTTACCTTTCTGGTCGACCATTTCCTTGATGTGTTCAAGAAGGAAACCGGCCTGTCGAGCTTGACCATATCTGAAGCGGCCATGGATAAGATGTGTCGCTACAACTGGCCCGGCAACATTCGCGAATTGAGGAATGCCATTGAACGTGCCGTGGTTATGGGAAACGGAAAGACAATCATGCCGGAGGATCTGCCCATCACCGCCTCTCTGCCAAAATTTGCCGGCCTAAAGGTCGGGCTCACGCTCGACGAAGCCCTCAATGAATTTAAAAAAGAATTTATCCTGCTCAACCTCAGGCATACCGGCGGCAACAGAAGCAAAGCCGCAAAGGTCATGGAGATCCAGCGGACCTACCTGTCACGACTGATCACCCGATATGACATCCGGGATCTTGCCTGATCCTTCCCTTTTACCATTCCGCTTCAAGACCATTTCAAAACTGCCGATACCCAGTTCACGTCTGATGCTTTGGCCACCCGTCAATGTAATTAATGGCATCATAATTGCTTAAAGATTGCTCAGTTGCTTGCAACAATTGGTATTTAGCAGACTGCTGTAGCCCGGAGGATTTGCCATGACAGCCATCGAAATGAACACCAGTACCGTCAGTCGGTTTAATCATTCATTGCAACCCACAGGGTTTTACAGCGTTGAGTTTGCTGTAGACGAGCCTCATCCGATCTATCAATTCAAAATATGGCGCAGCGAATCCAGCCCCATGTTCGTCGTGGTCAAGGAAAATTCCGCCGTTCTTCCCAAGCTCAAGGCCGGGAGCGTCTTGAACATGACCTACTACAGCAGTGACGCCCAATGCCCCAAAAAACAGATCGAAACTCGGATTGGGCATATTTCCAGCGAACGAAAAGGTCGTTTCCAGGGACATTGTACCATTGACCTGGTTCCGATAAATCAAGCAACCTTTCAGAATTAATGTCTTTATACGCCAAACCGAAGATGGTGATGATGAAGAAGAAAAAACTGACCCTATTGATTTTCGACGCTGCTGGTACCCCTGTCAAGCAGACAAGCATTCCCAGGATGCTGCTTCCGATGGCCTTTATGATCGTCATGGCTGCATCAACTGCACTGTATTTGGGCATTTCCGATTATTTGCGAATGAAAGAAGAGATCAAAGATGTCCACCGCCTTCGTTCATCCCTGCAGATGCAGGAAGAACGAGTCGTACAGCACCAGAGTCAAATCGTTTCTTTTTCTAACAAAATTAATGCTTTAAATACAAAATTGGCCGAACTGG
>JAGTUY010000369.1 GCA_018224455.1 Desulfosarcina sp. | reverse complement strand
GGTGGGCATCGGTCCCAACCGCATCAACCCCTGGACCATCCAGGCATCGGCCCAGGGCCACAGCCAATACCTGATCAAGGCCTACGGCGAGTCCGCCAAGCACCGGGGCCTGGTACTGGCCTACGATGTGCGCCGGTTTACGGACACCCATCGGTACGCTCCGGATCGACCCAACCCGGTCGATCATCTGGACTGCCGGCAGCTGGCCGAAGCAGCGGCCCAGGTATACACAGCCAACGGCATCAAGGTCTACCTCTTCGACAGCACCCGCGGCACCCCGGAACTCTCCTTTGCCATCCGCCACCTGGACGCCGTTTCCGGGTGCATGTTTTCCGCCAGCCATAATCTGCCCACAGACAATGGGAAAAAAGTATACGACCAGTATGGCGGCCAGCTCATTCCACCCCACGACCAGGATCTGGTGGACGAAGTGACTGGCAACGTTACCGCCATCCGGACCATGGATCTGGACGCAGCGGGCCAAAACGGAGTGCTGACGGTTATCGGCAGTGAGGTGGACGATGCCTACCATGCTGCGGTCGCTGCGCTTCAGCTCAGCGACGCCAGAGGCGTGAAGATTCTATACAGCCCCCTGCACGGCACCGGGGTGACCTCCGTCTATCCGATACTCAAAGGTATGGGCTTCGACATCCACCTGGACCCGGCCACCGCCAACCTGAGCGGTGCCTTCGAACATGTCACCTTCAACATCCCCAACCCGGAGGTGATTCAGTCCTTCGACGCGGCCCTACCCAATGCCGACGCCATCGGCGCGGATGTGATCATGAGCACCGACCCGGACGCCGACCGCATCGGCATCATGGTGCGGCACGATGGCGATTGGGAATTCCTCAACGGCAACGAGATCGGCATCGTTTTGTCCGAGTACGCCATCGACCAGTACCGCAAAAAGGGGCGGTTGACCCCAAACCATGTGATCGTCAAAACCGAGGTGACCTCGTCTCTCATCGACACCATCGCCGCGGAAAACGGCATCCAGTGCATCGGCGACCTGCTGGTGGGATTTAAATACATCGGCGAACGCATGAACCGCCTGGAGGCGGAGGGTCGGCAGGGGGATTTTATCCTGGGCACCGAGGAGAGCCACGGTTTTCTCATGGGCAACTATGCCCGCGACAAGGATGCCGCCGGCGCCGCCGTGTGGCTGGCCGAACTGGTCTCGCAACTCAAGGCCGACGGGCAAACGCTGGTGGATTACCTGAACGGCATCTACGCCAAATACGGATACTGCCACAACTATCTCACCGAAATCAGACTGTTGGGCGCCAAGGGCATCGGCCGGATCAAAACGATTATGGACCATTTAAGGAAGAACGAGATTCCGGCGGTGGGCGACTTCAAGGCGGCGGAAAAGATCGACCGATGGAAAGGCGAACCTCAGCCCCACCTGTCGAGAACCGACACCTCGTCGCGCAACGTACTGATCTTTAAACTGGCGGACCTGCCCGAAACCCGCAGCATTCGCATCACGGTCCGGCCGTCGGGCACCGAACCCAAATTCAAGATTTACATCGAAGTGCTCGGCCGGCCATTCGATTTGTCCGCCATCGAAACGGCGAAGGCGCAGATCGTGGCGGTTCAGGAGCGGCTGGAGCGGGCCTTCATGGCCTATTGTTACGGTATCCTGGGGGTGGATTTCCCCGAGCGGGGTTTCCTGCTCTTCTGGCAGCTGCCCCTGGACGACAAGATGCACTACTTCGAGATCGAAGCGCAGATTGCCGGGTTGAAGAGCGTTCCCGACCTGGAAGCACGTAAAGATCAGCTGGACGATTTGCTGGCTTTTCTGGGCGCCAATCCCGTGCAGAAGGTCGACCGCGCCTTTGCCGCCCGCTACGGCAGCGGAATGATCACCTATCTGGAGTTGGAAGATAGATAGATCGCGGATGAGCCCTGTCTGAAGATCGCCAGCGCCTGTTCCAGTTCGGCAATCAGGTCCACCACCTTGACAGTGGGATTGATGGGGCTTTCCAGGACCAGCAACCGTCACCCCCCGGCCACCTCCGCCTCGATGGCGTCGTGGTCGATGGTTTTGATTGAGGGTGAGAAAAAACTTGCACTTTTCGACTGCTTCAATTAAATCCCCCCAGTTTTTTTAATCTTACGGCCGCTCTGGCGGCCTTGTTTCGACTGCCTTGTTTAACAAAAGGGGGGCCCGATGGATGAAAAGAAAGGCGACTACACATGAGGTGGTTGGTCCGATGGACCCTGCCACCTGCAACAAAATCCGGCCTGAACATCACGACCATTCTCAATTCGTCACACCCGCAGACCACTTTGTTGAAAGAGACGGGGTCCAGTTTGCCGGTACCCATCTCATCATCGATTTCTGGGGCGCCAAGAACCTCGACGATCTGCAGCTCATGGAGCGTGCATTGCGCGAGTGCGTGATAAACTGCGGGGCCACCCTGCTGCACATCCACCTGCATCATTTTACGCCCAACGGCGGTATTTCCGGGGTAACGGTGCTGGCCGAATCCCACATCAGCGTTCACACGTGGCCGGAGCGCGAATTTGCCGCCTTTGACGTGTTCATGTGCGGCAATGCCAGGCCCGAAGCGGCCATCAGCGTTTTAAAGCGGGCCTTTACACCAAAAACAATCAATATCACTGAGAATTTAAGGGGGATCCAGGGGCATGCCTACATTCACGGAAACCCTTTATCTCGCCTACGGTCAGGCGTTTCGCATCGATGAACGGCGGCATGAGGTCAAGACCGACTATCAGCACCGGATCACTTTTCACAACGCCCGCTGCGGACGCGTGATGGTGCTGGACGGCGTGGTTCAGACGACGGAAAAGAATGCGTTCATCTATCACGAGATGATGGCCCATGAACACCATTCATTTTTCGCCCCGTGAAAAAACAACCCATTATGCCAAGCTGGTGCGGGAGCATGGCTCGCCCTTGCTGGTAATGGATGCCGACGCCGTGCGGGGCAATACCTCTCGCTCAAACAGGTCCTGCCGGCGGTGGGGCTCTATTATGCCATCAAGTCATTGCCCCATCCGGCGATCCTGCGTCTGCTCGCCGGCATGGGATCTGGATTCGATCTGGATTTGCTCAGGGCGTGTGCTGGGACTGAACAGCGATAATGCGCGTGACGAAAAGCGACCGGATTCCCCGCCCCGGGGATGGCGTGTCGGGGGCATGCGGAAGCTCTGATACCTGCGCGAAGATATTGCGGATCAGCCGGTCGTCGCGATAGATGCCAAAGGTGATTCGCTTCATCTGCTGCGGAGTGAGATGACTGAACGCCGATTTGGTAATCCAGATGGCACCCCCATGGGCGATGGCGGAGAGATGAAAGGCCTGGTCAGCCGCCCCGCCGGGAAGCATGAAGGCCATGCTGGCGGTCAGATCCTCCGGCTGGAGATGGTCCCTTCCACTGCTGATCCCGATGTTCAGACGAATATCGGCAAACCATTCGCCCTCCGCCTTCAGCGATGCTTCGATTTCACGCATCTTGTCTCTGAGTGCAACGGCACAGCAGATGGCGTCAAAGGCGGGATCGGTGTCCGCCTGCCGGGGGATGATGTATTGCACGTCGGTGCCGCTGCGCTTGGCACGGTGTCCGCCGCAGGCGGACAGGAAGCGATCGCTTTCGTCCCAGATGCGGGTCATGATTTGAAAAAAGGTTTCCGGCAGCAGGGTATCGACGATGTTTCGCGAATCATCGAGCCGGGCCGAAATGACGCTGAAGGGTGTTTTTCCAGATGCGGCGTCGACATCCGTCGACGAGGCGGGATCAATCCCCCCGGCCATACCAACGGGATGGTCCTCCTGCCAGCGGTCCTGATCCAAAAAGAAGAGTGTTCCTTCCGACAGGGCCATTCCATAAATTCGCATATCCTGAATCCGGCCGTCGTCATCCTCGAGATGAATCGGGCAGCTATCGATAGGACCTCTCTTTACCTTGCCGGGGCTGGGTTCGTCCGGAGGACCTGCTTCTTCCAGGTTCAGTGAAACCGTCGGGGCCAGCCTGTTGAAGGTGTCCGGTGGCGTGGTCTCCTGTAAGAATCGATAGATAAAGGAAAACAGCGGCTGCCAATTGAAAACCAGTTCTTTCAGGGAGGCACGCAGCATGATGTCGAAAACGGTTCCGGATGGATCGTCGCTTAACTCATTCCTGATGGCTCTGGACAGCCGATCACCCTGATCCACCTTGATCCACCCGATGCGAAAATCGGCGTTGACCAGAAATGAGGAGGCCGCGATGGTACCGGCGGGCAGGTGAAAGTTCGCTGGTGTGGTTTCCTGCAGTCTTTTTTCGGTTGAAGGCGTGGTGTGCTGCAGTTTCGGCAAGGCTTGGTCCTGGGCTGATGGGGCACCTTCAGCCGCTTCCCGCAATTCAGCAGCAATGGTCTCAACGGAATGCCCTTCGTCTCTGAGTCGCTTCAGCATAGCGACGTGCCCAAGCACAGACCTTGAAAAGTAACTTTTTTTCCGGGCGCCGTCGCGACCGACGGGGGAGACCCGCATCATCGATTTGGGCAACACCCTCAATTGAATGAAACGGATCAGGTCCCTCTTGGAGATGCCGGTTTGCTCGATCACCGCTTCTCCGGACAACCACGCTGCGCCGGCGGGATCCAGCGTCTTTTTATCGGGATACAATGGGTTAGCGTTCTGGGCCATATTCATGACTGTCCGGACTGACACCTTATTTCAAGTTTCATTCCAATCCCAAGGGAAACATCCGTCTTTCAACATACAATATTCGTGCCGAAATCTTTGAGTTGGTGGTTTTTAGAAGATCAGTAGCCCTTTGTTTTGTCGCGAACGCCTATAGATCCAGTTAATCGATGCTAAGCGAATCCCTTTTGACGGCAATGTCTTTGCCAATCGTCGTTAATCTGGCGCAATGATACGGCCATGGGCTTTTTCGCATTGGGTGCTTGAAATGAATCCATCAGGGATTGAAGATGGCAGGGCGGGCTGAACTATTTCCTTTTATTCCTATCCGATCCCCAAGATTAAGAAATGAATTACCTATTTTAGGGTGGGTCTACAATTGGTTCATTCGTGGGCAGGGGGTGGGCCTTTGCGGTAGAGGGGTACCAGCGGAATTTTAATCTTTCCGATGGTCTGGCGCCGTTCGAATTCGATCAGGTAGGTTCGGCTGGCGGGGTCGGCGACCGGAATCAGCAACAGGGGGTGCAGAAAACGGCAGCGCCGTTTGAAAAAGCGTTTTCGCTGGACTTCGTCCCGTTGAACGATGCCCATGATGCTGAACTCACCATCCGCGGTTGCCATGATACGCAACAGGCGATGATCCAGGCGAATGGCCTTGATGAATCGGTCCATGACGTTGAATGAGAACTTGAAAACCAGCCGGCTGATCCGTTCCCGGAATCCGCTGAGAAAAAACCGTTCCATGCGCAGATTGTTAAAGAGGACGACCAGGGACAACGTGGTGGTCACCTCTCCGTCCGCGTGGACCTGACGGTTGAAGGGAAGGTAGTTCAGGGACTGGGTGGCCTCGGGAGCACCGGCGATGATCACGGCCTCATGAAAAAGCGTCGTGTCGGGCGGAATGATTCGTTCAATGTCCCGAATCAACCGTCCGGCGAGGTTGGACACTTTGATTCGGTCAAGGGTTTTGATATAGGATTTCGATTTTTTCATGGGCGGGTGTCAATCGAAAAATGAAGCGTTTGCCATGGCTTGGTCCTTTGGGCAAGGAGCGTTCACTTTTTGCGGCTTTTCATATCCGTCTGCGCCTGCACCGCTGTGATGGCGATCAGATCCACCACGCTCTCCACCTCCGAATTTCGCTGCAGCATGTTAAACGGTCGATCGATGCCCATCAGCAGAGTCCCCACCACCTTGGCTCCGCCTAAGGGCCTCGGAAAGAAATAATTCCCCATCTTGCTTGTCTGTTGGCTCGTCACCGGCGTTACATCCGCCGCCACATATCCCGATATGCGCCGACGGATGTGCCTGGGTGCCGAACCAAAATCCGGCGCCATATTG
>JAGTUY010000368.1 GCA_018224455.1 Desulfosarcina sp. | reverse complement strand
CGGTTTTCCAGGAACTCGATCATCCGATTGACAACCACCGCGCATACGGCGCTTTCGTATAGAAAAATTCGGCTGATGGTTTCCCCGTCCCCCGGCGCCAAGTCGTTGTTAAGCCAGCGCAGGGTGAGTTCGAAGAGTTCGTCGCGATGAGTCATGCCGGTGAGGTACATGTCGTGTTTGTCCTTATTTGTTCGTTCATGCCGATAACTGAATCATAATGATATCGGCCTTGTCCTGCCGAAGTCTTTTCTGCTTCCTGAGCCGGCCGAGACCTGAGCCGCCGCCCCGTTATAGTTTGCGGTGATGCGCTCCAGCAGAGCGTCGATATAACCTGACTGCAGCAACTTGGCGGCAAGCGCTCGTTTGACCGGGCCCAGGCGCAGGATCACTCCCAGAATGGCGGCCATGGCCCGGTGGCTGTACAAAACATGATTGTCGAAAATCAGGTGTTGCAGGGTGCCGCGTTCAACGGCCATGAGTACCGTTCGCCGAACCGTATCTACCGGAGTGAGCACCCGCGCCGGCCGGCTGTCGAGACCCAGGGCGCCGGAAGGGCAATTGCGGACGCAAACGCCGCATCCCAGGCACATGGAGGCATCGCTCACCGCCGGATCGTCATCGCCACCGTGAATCGCACGGACCGGGCAGACGGCCGCGCAGCGGCCGCAAGCTTTGCAACGGTCCGCATCGATCCGCGCGATAAAATTGGAATGGATCGGGCGCACCAGCCCGAACTTTTGGATGGCCAGCATGGCCTCGCAACAGCACCCGCAGCAGTTGCAGATGAAGTTGACCCCGCGCTGCACGTTTTCGCCGAACTGAGCCAGGTTCGCCGAACAAGCCCGGTCGAGCAGGTCGAGGCATTCGGCGGCGTCCACGGGCCGGGCGTGGCCGTGCCGGATCAGGGAAGCGGCGGCCGTGTTGAAAGTCATGCATATCTCTTTGGGCGCGCTGCAGTCCCGGCCCACATGGGCCATCTTGTGACGGCAGTAACACAGGCTGATGCCGATATGCGAAGCGGTGCGGATCACCTCGCCGGCGCGTTCGTAGTCCAGAACGTGCAGGGCGTTTTCCGCGGGCAGCGCCGCTTCCTGGACGAACACCCGCCCCAGCTGGGTCCGGCCGTCCAAGAACAGGGCCTTGATGAAGTCCTCTTCCACGTTGAGGTACTGGAAATACAGCTCGCTCAGCGCTTTCTGATCGATGTCTCCGTCTCCGCGCACGCGCATGAGGGAGAATTCAAAAAACCCGGCCATGGGCGGGGGCAGGCAATAGTACCGCTCACCGTTTTGAGGCATGTCGACCAGCAGCGCCCTGGCCGCCAGGTTGTCGAGAATCCTGCGCGCCGCAAGATGGTCCATTTTCCAGGCTTGGGCGGCGTCCTGGCAGGTAAAGGGGCGAATGGGCAGCAGGGCCATCAACCCGGCCTCTTTTTCGCTGAACAGCAGTTTCAAAATGGAAAAAAGCAAATCCGACGGCGGTGCTCCCTGGGGGAACCGGTTGAGGCGTTCGCTCAGACGAGAGTAAGCCGGCCTGTGATGGGCATGGGCCATGATCCTATTTCCCCTGCTTCAGACACATTTCACGAAACAAACACGCAAGCTGATCGCAGTCGTCTCCGGCCGATCCGAAACAGTCGAAATTACCTTCCGCCCGCTGAATTTCCCGGATCAGGTCGCCCTGCTTTTTTCCGGCCGTCTTGACACCCAACTGCTTGGCCATGGTTCGAATCGTTTTCGTGTTCATACCGGTTTCCTTTCGTCAGGGGGAGGGGTGCAGCCGTTTTATTGTTTTGACAAGCGGCCGTCCGATCTTTGCTGTGTGTTCGGTCGGGACACTCGAAGTCTCTGACCTGGTGGCTGAATTGTTCGAAAAAATCTTGCTTGTCGCCCCGTTGACAGTCGATGATGCGTACCTTTTTGCTTTCAAACCAGTCCCGGAAATACGCCGGCATGGCCCCGCAGACTAGTTGGTCGATATTCAGCGCCACCAGGGCGCGCGCCATGTCCCAGGGTTCGGCGAATTCTATCGGTCGCGAATACTGCCGCAAAATCCTGTCGCCGACGGTTTCGACCAGAATCACGTGGGTGCACCATGCAAAATGATAAGCGATGCGTTTGCAGCAGACCGGAATGGCGGTGATCGTGGGACGCGTCATGTTGGATTGCCTTTTCGTTTCGATGTTATCGATAGGATGCCCGTCTTTATATCTGGCTCTTCTCCCAATTAGTTGGGAGAAAGGGTTCAAGGGGTCTAGGATTCAAGGGTTCAAGTGTTTGTTTTCCAGGGATTTGATCATCGCTTTGAGCATTCTCTCGACATCCCCGATTTCCCCTCTCAATTCCTGTAACCTCTCCTTCTCCACATAACCCAAGTCAGCAGATATCATCGTTTGGGTTTCCAATTCACAGACTGATCCATAAGCAATATAAAGAAACCTCACATACTCTATGGTTGTTTTTCTCCCATATCCCTCGGCGATATTTGATGGAATAGAAACAGCGGATCTTCTGATTTGCGAGGTCAAACCGTACATTTCATCTTTTGGAAAACGTTTCGTTATTTTATAAACATGCAAACAAAGCTTATACGATTTCTGCCAAACCTTTAACTCTTTATAATTTTTAAGTATATCACTCGAATCCTGGACCCCTGGACCCCTTGAATCCTTCTTTTAGATCAACTCTTTTGGAGATGAACCTTAAATCTAAAGAAAAGCAATCCCCATGCCAGTTCGGAGCTCAGACCAACCAAAGCTTAAACTATTGGAAAAATAGGTATTTATGCGCTTCAGGAGGGATTCGGGGCATTGTCGGCAGCGGCGGGTGTTTCAGTGAGTGAAACTGTTTCATCAAATGTCCGGCCAAACGTTTCATCTAAAGGGGCGATTTGATCCTCACAGTGGCAGAGCCATAAACGCTGACTCTTTTGACGGGGCCTGTCCGGCAGAGAGCGTCGTTGGAAAGGGGAAAAAAGGTTGACATCGTCAACTAAATGGATTAGTTTTTTGCCCGCTTGGATGCTAAATCAATCGACGCGTCGGTAACGTTATGACCGCCGCCGTATCGAAGAGAAAGGCGCAAACCATGTTGATATCCGAACTCAACCGCTCATTGGCGCTTGTGGCCTGGCATTTCGGACCAAAAGGCCTCAACGGGCAATGCTGTGGCGATCTTTCCATGCCCGAGTTCATTGCACTGGAGAAGGTTTCTTCCGCTCGGGACTGCTCGGTCCAGGCGGTGGGCGACTGCCTCGGGTTTACCAAAAGCGGTGCCACGCGGATCGTGAACCGTCTTGAGAAGAAGGGCTATGTGGAAAAACGGAAATCCAGCCAGGATGGCCGCGTCTGTTGCGTGGTGATCACCCCCAAAGGAGAAGCGATATTAAAACAAGTCGATCGCCAATATTTACAACAGCTCGAAGCGCTCCAATCAAAAATGCCCCCGGCCGTTGTCCCGGAGATTGGACCGGTTATTATCGCTCTGGCCGGCGCGATCAAGGGCTGATTTCTTTACTGCTGAAGTGGTATGGCCAACTGATGGAAAGGAAATATCGTGAATAACTTTTTAACCGCATTGCAATATTTTCTCATCATCACCGCCGAGCTGACCGTTTTATTTCTGGGCATCAGCGCGATGGTGGCCCTGGTGTTGATGTATGTCCCCAAGGCAAAACTCCAGCAGTGGCTTTCCAGACGTGGATATTTAGGCAATCTCCTTGGCGCGGGCATCGGTGCGTTGACTCCTTTTTGTGCCTGCTCGACCATTCCGATGACCCTCGGTTTTCTCAACGCGGGCGCTCCCTTCGGCCCGGTCATGTCCTTCGTGATCGCATCGCCGCTGCTCAACCCGGTTATCATCGCCATGGTTGCAACGCTGATGGGACTGAAGGCCGGACTGATCTATTTCGCGGTCACCTTTTTGGGCGCCATCGGTTTCGGCATTGTGCTTGAACGGCTCGGCGGGGCGCGATTTGTAAAAAATGTCCGGATCAAGGCCGGTTGCTGCCAAGCCGCTGAACCGGCGGTTCCGACGACTTTCAAGGCCAAGCTGAAAATCGCCTGGGGGTCCGCCTGGTCCGATTTTCGAGCGGTCTTGGCCTATCTGCTCGTCGGGGTTGGTATCGGCGCCGTTATCTACGGATATATCCCGCAGGAAATGATTACCCGAATCGCCGGCCCGGACAATCCATTCGCCATCCCCATTGCGGCCGTCATCGGGATTCCTTTGTATATCCGGGCGGAATCGGCCATCCCCATCGGGCTGGCCCTGGCCCAAAAGGGAATGAGTCTGGGGGCGGTCATTGCGTTGATCATCGGCGGGGCCGGCATGGCCATCCCGGAAATGGCCATGCTGGCGGGTATCTTCAGAAAACGGCTGGTCGCCTCGTTTGTTTTGGTGATTTTCTTGACCGCTGTGGTCGGCGGATATGCGTTTAATCGTTTCATATAAAAGCACTTGCAGGAGAGGGTTATGACTGAAAAGAAGGAAAAGGGGCTGCTGCAAAAATTATTTGGCGCAAATTCCAGCTGCTGTAAGATCCAGCTCGAAGAGGTGGATGAGTCCCCATCGTCCAAAGATGGTGAAAAGCAAGATCGCGCCCAAGCAGGATGCTGTTCAGCGGATAAACGGGTCCCGAAGCGCTAGAGCCCGAATTTTTTGATTTTGCGCCACAGGGTCGACCGGCTGATGCCGAGGGATTTGGCGGCAAGGATGCGGTTGCCGCGGCAGCGCTCCAGGACGCTGCGGATTTTAAGCGCCTCGTCGAGTTCATGGGGCAGCAGCCCGCCGCCCCATTCCCGGCCACCGGATTCCCGGCGTGCACTCAGTTCATCGGACAGGTGCCGGAGTTCGATCCAGTTGTTTTTGCAGCGGATAAAGGCGAATTCGATAATATTCTCCAGTTCGCGGATGTTGCCGGGAAAGGGGTAATCGTAAAGGGTCGCGATGGTTTCAGGTGCCGCCCCCTGAATGGCGCGCCCCTTGATCAGGTTGAACTTCCGGATGAAATGATCGATCAGAATGGGGATGTCCTCTTTTCTTTGGGACAGGGGCGGCAGTTGGATCCTGGCCACCCCCACCCGGTAGTAAAGGTCCGCCCTGAACCGGTCCTGATGAATCAACTGCAGCAGTTCCTCGTTGGCTGCGGTGATCAGCCGGAAATCGGAGCGCCGGGCCTCAGCGGCCCCCAGCGGCGTGAACGTTCCGTCTTCCAGAACCCGCAGCAGGTCTGACTGAAACGCCATGGAGGTGGAACCGATTTCATCCAGAAAAAGGGTGCCGCCGTCGGCCAGCGCGAACCGGCCGCGCCGGTCCTT
>JAGTUY010000367.1 GCA_018224455.1 Desulfosarcina sp. | reverse complement strand
AGCACAGCGATGTTGAGCTTACGGGCGGTCTGCACGATGGTCCGCACGGCGTCCGCCCCTTTTTCATGCCCATTGATGCGGTTCAGCAAGCGTTTTTTGGCCCAACGGCCATTGCCGTCCATAATGATGGCAATGTGTTTGGGCATCCGGTCGGGGTCGAGTTCATTCCACATTGAAGAGGATGAACCAGAACTAGAATTCAAGGATCTCTTTCTCTTTGTTTTTGTATGTCTCGTCAATGCGGTTGATATACTCGTCGGTGACCTTCTGGACGCTGTCCTGGGCTCTGAAGGCATCGTCTTCCGAAATATCGCCGTCTTTTTTAAAACCTTTGAGCAGTTCGTTGGAATCCCGGCGGATGTTGCGAACGGCGATCTTGTGTTCCTCACACATTTTGCTGACCACCTTGACCAGTTCTTTGCGGCGCTCCTCGGTCAGCGGCGGGATGGCAATGCGGACCAGTTTGCCGTCACTGGACGGGGTCAGGCCGAGATCGGATTTTAAAATGGCCTTTTCGATCTCCTTGATGGCGGAAACATCCCATGGCTGAATGACGATCAGGCGGCTTTCGGGGACCGACAGCGACGCCATCTGGTTCAGTTGAGTCTGCGTGCCGTAGTAGTCCACACGGATACCGTCCAGGAGAGACAGCGACGCCCGTCCGGTCCTCACCCGCTTGAGCTCGTTTTCGAGATCGGTGATGGTTTTACCCATCCGGTCCTTGGTTTCCTGAAGTGTCGATTCAATCATGGCTGAGTCACCTCGTTCGCAAGCGGCCCTTCGTTGGTTGATTCACCAATATTTAGTTTATCCGCCGATAAGGGTTCCGACGTCTTCTCCGCTGACCACCTTTTGAATGTTTCCCTTTTCTTTCAGGTTGAACACCATCAGGGGCAGTTGGTTGTCCATGGCCAGGGAAATAGCCGTCATATCCATAACCCGCAGTTGCCTTTCAAGCACTTCCATGTAGCTGATGGTCTTGATGAACCGTGCGTCGACATTGCGTTCGGGATCGGCGTCATACAGACCGTTGACCTTGGTGGCCTTGAGCAAAATCTCCGCATGAATTTCTTTGGCACGCAAAACCGCCGCCGTGTCGGTGGTGAAATAGGGATTTCCGGACCCGGCGGCAAAGATGACCACCCGCCCTTTTTCCAGGTGCCGCAATGCCCGGCGGAGGATATACGGTTCGGCCACCTCATGCATGGAGATCGCCGTCTGCACCCGTGTATGAATGTCCCGTTTCTCCAGCGCATCCTGCAAGGCCAGACTGTTGAGTACCGTGGCCAGCATGCCCATGTGATCGGCCGATGTCCGCTCCATGCCGAAGGAACCGGCCGCCACGCCGCGAAAAATATTACCACCGCCGACCACAATGGCCAATTGCACATCCAGTTCAACGATGGAGCGGACCTCCTCCGCCACGTAGGCGAGCATGGTGGGGCAGATGCCAAAGCCCTGATCGCCCATCAGGGCTTCACCGCTCAGCTTGAGCAGGATCCGTTTGAATTTGGCTGCCACCGTTATTCCGTTCCGATTTGAAATCTGGCGAATCGTTTGATGGTGATTTTCTCACCGGTTCTGGCGATCACTTCGTTGAGGTAGTCGGCGATGGTCTTGTCCGGTTCCTTGACGTACGGCTGGTTCATCAGGCAGCTGTCTTTGAAGAATTTATTCAGCTTGCCCTCGGCAATCTTCTCGACCATCTGCTCGGGCTTGCCCATCTCAAGCACCTGCGCCTTGTATATCTCCCGTTCCCGGTCGACCACCGACTGGGGGACATCTTCGGGAACAATACCCACCGGATTGGTGGCGGCGATATGCATGGCGAGGTTTTTGGCAAATGCGTTAAAATCATCCGTCTTGGCCACAAAATCGGTTTCGCAGTTTATTTCTACCATGACGCCGATCTTGCCGCCCATATGAATGTATGACTGCACGGTGCCTTCGGAAGTGGCCCGGCCGGCCCGTTTGGCTGCGGTGGCAATTCCTTTTTTTCTCAGGAAATCGATGGCCTTTTCAAGGTCACCGTCACACTCGCCCAGGGCGGTTTTACAATCCATGATACCGGCGCCGGACTTTTCCCGGAGTTCTTTGACCATTGCTGCACTGATACCTGACATGTGAATTATTCTCCCGTCGATTCTGCTTCTGAGGATGCGGCTTCTGTTGACGCGGCTTCCTCTGTAGGTTCAAAATTTTCGGCAGGGACGGTGCCTTTGCGGATAATTTCGACCACCGGCCCGTCGGTGCCATCGGAGATCACTTTTCGTTCACCGGGCTTTAGTTCGGCCGCGGCGCTCTCCAGTTCGGTTTCCACTTCCCCCTTGTCTGCTTTTGCCTGCTGGCGTTCATTGTATCGATCTCTGCCCTCGATACAGGCGTCGGCCATTTTCGAGGTAACCAGTCGAATGGCCCGAATGGCGTCGTCATTTCCGGGAATCACGTGATCGATCAAGTCGGGGTCGCAGTTGGTGTCCACGATGGCCACAATGGGGATGTTTAGACGGCGCCCCTCACGCACGGCAATGGCTTCGTTGCCCGGATCGATGACGACCATGGCGCCGGGCAGTTTGGTCATGGTGCGGATACCACCTAACGTGCTGTCCAGTTTCAGGCGTTCCTTGCCCAGTTTCAGGCGCTCTTTTTTGGGGAACAGACTGATGGATCCGTCGTTTTCGATGGTGTTGAGGTAGTTCAGGCGGTCGACGCTTTTCTTGATGGTCTGAAAATTAGTCAGCATACCACCCAGCCAGCGGTTCTGCACATAAAACATTTCAGCCCGGTTGGCCTCTTCGTAAATGGATTCACGGGCCTGTTTCTTCGTGCCCACGAACAGGACTGATTTCCCGGATGCCGCCGTGTCCACGATGAAGTCATAGGCATCCCTGAACATCCTTACGGTTTTTTGCAGGTCGATGATGTAAATGCCGTTTCTGGCCCCAAAAATGTAAGGTTTCATCTTGGGGTTCCAGCGTTTGGTCTGGTGACCGAAATGGACACCGGCTTCCAGCAGTTCTTTCATTGTTACGTAAGCCATTGTTTTCTCCTTTGGGTTGGTTTTTCCTTCGCCCGCTTCACCCCTCAATCCGACTTTCCAATGAAAGCACCGGGATCAGGTCCACGGGCGTGTGGTTTTAAAACGAGTTTAAATAACAAAATTAGCATGGGGCCGCAAGCCTTTTTTGACCATCACGGCAACCCGATCGAGACCGCTGTAATCCTTGATGGTCCGCGGTGGCCCGTAATGATCGACCGCCCCGGCGATTCGCGCAATATCGGCTGCCTGATCACACCCCATCTCCAGCGCGAGCAAACCGCCGACGATCAGATATCGGTGGGTCGATTCGATGATGTGTCGAATGCACCTCAGGCCGTCGCCGTCTCCATCCAGGGCCATCCGGGGTTCGTGATTGCGGATTTCCGGCTGAAGGCCGTGGATATCGTGGCTGCGGATATAGGGCGGATTGCAAACAATCACGTCGAAGGTCTCCCGCTCAGGCACGAGGGCCGCATTCCAGTCTCCGCAGAACCAGTCGATTCGATGGTCCACCTTGTGCGTTCGTGCATTTTGCCGGGCCGTTTGCAAGGCGGCCGCGGATCGGTCCATGGCCACGTAGCGGTGCTCGGGATGCTCATGGGCCAAAGCAATGATGATGGCACCGGATCCGACCCCCATCTCCAGCACCCGCTTTGCCGATCCGGCGTCACCGTCGAGGAAAGGCAGCACCGCCTCCACCAGGCATTCTGTTTCCGGCCGGGGGATCAGCACCGATGGATTGACCGCCAGCGCCATGGACCAGAATTCCCGGATGCCGGTAATATAGGCCACGGGTTCACCGTCCACCCGTCTTTTGATCAAGGCTTTGAACCGCTTGAGTTCATCTTCACACAAGGGCTGGTCGTGGTTCAGATAGAGGTCGATGCGCCGCGTCTTCAACGTATGCGCCAGCAGAATTTCGGCCTCGCTGCGGGCGCTTTCAACCTGGTGGTCCTTGAAATACCCGGCCGTCCATTTAACCAGGTCAAGGGTGGTCCAGGGTGAAGGTTTATCCGTCGGCGCGTTCGGCATGCTGGAGTGCCTGACTCTGGTAGTAGGTAATCAGAGGATCGATGACCTCGTCCACATCGCCCTGGAGAATGGATTCCAGTCGATACAGGGTCAACCCGATGCGGTGGTCGGTGACCCGACCCTGGGGGAAATTATAGGTCCTTATCCGCTCGCTGCGGTCGCCGCTGCCCACCTGGCTTCTGCGATTCTGGGAGCGCTCCTCGTCCTGCTCCCTGACCATCTGGTCCAACAGCCGGGAACGCAGCACTTTCATCGCCTTGGCCTTGTTCTTGTGCTGGGATTTTTCGTCCTGGCAGGTCACCACCAGTCCGGATGGCAGGTGGGTGATGCGCACCGCCGAATCGGTGGTGTTGACCGACTGGCCGCCGGGTCCGGAGGATCGAAAAACATCCACTTTCAGTTCATTGGCATCGATATTGATTTCGATCTCCTCCGCCTCGGGAAGCACGGCCACGGTCACCGCGGAAGTATGAATGCGTCCCTGGGTCTCGGTGGTGGGCACCCGTTGAACCCGATGGGTGCCGCTTTCGAACTTGAGACGACTGTAGGCCCCTTTGCCGTTGACGTTGGCAATGATCTCCTTGAGCCCGCCCACACCGGTGGTATGGTGGTCCATCACGTCCACCTTCCAACCGCGGGCATCGGCATATCGCTGGTACATCTTGAACAGGTCGCCGGCAAAAAGTCCGGCCTCATCGCCGCCGGTACCGGCTCGGATCTCCAGGATCACATTCTTGTCGTCCAGCGGGTCCTTGGGAACCAGAAGGATTTTGAGTTCTTCCTCCAGACGCTCTTTTTCCCGCTCCAGCCGCTCAACCTCCTCGCCGGCCATCTTCTTCATTTCGGGATCTTCATCGTGCATCAGATCGATGCTGTCATCCAGTTCCCGGTCCACCCGTTTGAACTCCCTGAAGGCGGCCACGACAGGTGAAATCTCCGCATGCTCCCGAATATACTTTTGATAGGCGTCTCTGTCGGCAACCACCTTCGGATCGGACAACAGCCGCTCCAGTTCCTGGGAACGATCTTCAACACCTTTTAATTTGTCAAACATGTCGCACCACCCATTCATGACGGGATGCCTCCTGAACCATTCAGCAATTTCTCAGAGGTGGCATTTCCGTTCGGTGATATGAAGTAAGGGTACTGGAATGGTCAGGGCCGGCAGGTCCCGGTGCCGGCTCAATGAGCCGGGCACCGGACGAAGCCTGTGGGAAGACAGAGCTAAAGCGCTACTGATTCTGGAATTTTTCGTATTTTTTTCTAAACCGTTCGATGCGGCCAGCCGTATCGATCAGTTTCTGTTTGCCGGTAAAAAACGGGTGGCATTTGGAGCAGATCTCCACGCGTATGTCCTGTTTCGTTGAACCCACCTCGACCGTGTTGCCGCAGGCACACTGGATGGTTGTTTCGGAATAATCCGGATGGATGTTGGCTTTCATTGTAATTTCAACCCCCCTGTAGCTATTTTAAGCATTCATTGAATCCAAGAAATCCGCATTATCCTTTGTTCCGTTCATCTTTTCAAGTAAAAACTCGAGACTGTCCGACGGATTTAAGGAGGCAAACAGTTTTCTGAGTATCCAGACGCGGTTCAAGGTTTTCTCGTCGAGGAGCAGTTCCTCCTTGCGGGTACCGGATTTCTTGATGTCGATGGCCGGGAAGATGCGCTTGTCGGCCAGGCGCCGATCCAGCTGAATTTCCATATTGCCGGTGCCTTTGAACTCCTCGAAGATGACTTCGTCCATGCGTGAACCGGTATCCACCAGGGCGGTGGCGATGATGGTCAGGCTGCCCCCTTCCTCGATGTTCCGGGCGGCGCCGAAAAACCGTTTGGGACGCTGCAGGGCGTTTGAGTCCACACCACCGGAGAGAATCTTGCCGCTGGGGGGCATGACCGAGTTGTAGGCGCGGGCCAGACGGGTAATGCTGTCCAGCAGGATCACCACATTCTTTTTGTGCTCCGTCAGCCGTTTGGCCTTTTCGATGACCATCTCGGCTACCTGGACATGGCGCTCGGCCGGTTCGTCGAAGGTCGAACTGATCACCTCCCCCCTCACCGACCGCTGCATGTCCGTGACCTCTTCCGGGCGTTCGTCGATGAGCAGGACAAAAAGCACGATATCCTTGTGGTTCTTCACGATGCAGTTGGCGATGCACTGGAGCAGCATGGTTTTACCGGAACGGGGCGGCGACACGATCAGCCCGCGCTGGCCGAATCCGATGGGTGTCAACAGGTCCATGATCCGGGCGGAATAGTTCTCCGGCTCGTTCTCCAGGTTGATCTTGTCTTCCGGATACAGGGGCGTCAGGTTGTCGAAAAGGATCTTTTCGCGGGCCACTTCCGGATCTTCATAGTTGACGGCCTCCACCTTCAGCAGGGCAAAATAACGTTCGGATTCCTTGGGCTGACGAATCTGGCCGGAGACGGTGTCGCCGGTTCTCAGGTTGAACCGCCTGATCTGCGACGGTGACACATAGATGTCGTCAGGGCCGGGCAGGTAGTTGTAGTTGGGTGCCCGCAGAAAGCCGAATCCGTCGGGCAGAATCTCCAGCGTCCCCTCTCCGTAAATGAGCCCGTCTTTTTCAATCTGGGCCTGGAGCAGGGAAAAGATCAGCTCCTGCTTGCGCATGCCGGCAGCACCATCGATATTGAGCTGCTTGGCCAGTTTGGTCAGTTCATTGATCTTCTTGTTTTTCAGTTCTACGATGTTCATCAACACACCCCACTTTAGGATTAATTAGCGCGCATCACCTGCAATTGCTGCCCGGCAAAAGCAATTCACGTGAACAGGCAAACAACAGCGACCCCGATTTCCGGTTACCACCAATGGCGACAAGGTTTTACACCCCAAGCCAGCATTTCGGATTTCACTTTACGACGGTGCCTTTCGGGTGAATTGGGTTGGACTGTTGGTTTTTTTGGAGGATTATGCGTGTTTTTGTGATAGAAGCTATTCGAATTTACCCCACCAGACGGGTCTATCCGTGAGAATT
>JAGTUY010000366.1 GCA_018224455.1 Desulfosarcina sp. | reverse complement strand
ATTTAAACGATTAAGCCTGGGTACAAATTGTGCCCAGGCTTTCTTCGTTTTGGTCCTTTGCTATACCATCCAAGGAGATTGCCCATCGGCCGGTGCGGATTCTGTCCCAAGACGGCATCGATGCGTTCGACCCCTCGAGCCATTGCTGTCAGTCGATCAATTGAAACAATTTCATGGCCCGAGCATTGCATCTCAATCGAACGTGAAAAGTAGCTTTTGGTCTCATTCGGCATCAAGCCGCGCAGCGTCGCCCGCTTTCGTGAATAAACCGTCAACGCCAGGAGTGCATATGAAGACAGCAGTCACACTTTTTTGTACGTTTGTGCTCATTTCCTACTCTGGACACGCTTTTGGATCCGCTCTAACCATCGCCGAGATGGTCGATTCAGGCAGTTACGACCCGTGCACCCGGTTTCAGGTTTTTAATGATCGCCTGGAAAAGACCGTTGAACTGCTGATAGATGGCGTTTTGCCGCGCTTGTCACCAGATAAAAGACGGATTGCCTATGCGGGTGGCAACCCGCCGGTACCGCGACTCGCCTTGATTGACCTGTCGGGGAACGATGTGACCTATCCACCGTTCTTTTTGGAAAAGCACATAAGGGGATGGGCAATTGCCGGCCTCGAGTGGTCGTAGGTTATTAAGATGCGGCATCGCATGTGTTCCTGCATTTTTTTGTTTCAGGCCTGCCAAAGGAGCAATAAATGAACTATTGGCTGATGAAATCCGAGCCGTCGGTGTTCAGCATCGATGATCTGAAAACCATGCCGGACCAGACGGAACACTGGGACGGTGTGCGCAATTACCAGGCACGCAACATGATGCGCGACCAGATGAAGGCAGGCGACCGCGCTTTCTTTTATCACTCTAACTGCCATGTGCCGGGGATCGTCGGGCTGATGGAAGTCGTGCACGGAGGCTACCCGGATCATACGGCCTTTGACCCCACCAGCCAGTATTTCGATGAGAAAAGCAACCCGGACCAACCGCGCTGGTTTATGGTCGACGTCAAATATCTCCGCCACACGAAGCGAGTCATCCCCCTGGCCGAACTCAAGGCACATGCGGCACTTGAAAACATGCCGCTGGTGCGCAAGGGGAATCGACTCTCGATCATGCCGGTCTCAGAGATCGACTGGCACTATATTCTATCCATTGAGAATCGACCGGTGCGGTAAATCGGCATAGCGGTATTCCTTCAGGATGCTGCAGTGCTTGCATCGGATCACATTGAAAAAAAGCGGGGCGCACGTTGGTGCGCCCCGCTTCTAACGATGTGCCAGCAGATACCGACGATCAGTTGCCGGTGGCAGCCTTGTGGGTCTTGATCTCCACCTTCTCGGTGAGGCCTTCGTAGTACTTGCGCAGGATGGCGACAACTTCGTCGCGGCCGAAGTGATCGGGCAACTCGCCGCCTTCGGAGAGCATCTTGCGCAGCATGGTGCCGGAGAGCAGCACGCGGTCTTCCTTGCCGTGGGGGCAGGTTTTCAGGGAAGCCATACCGTCGCACTTGAAGCAGTAGAAGGTCCAGTCGATTTTCAGGGGCTGGCAGAGCAGGCCCTTGCCGTCGGCCGGGGTCGGGATCTTGTCGAAGATCGTCTGGGCTTCGAACATGCCGTAGAAGTCGCCCACACCGGCATGGTCGCGGCCAATGATCATCTTGGAGCAGCCGTAGTTCTGGCGGAAAGCGGCGTGCAGGAGGCCTTCACGGGGACCGGCATAGCGCATATCCAGGGGGTAGCCGCCCTGGACCACGTTCTTTTCCACAAAGTACCCCTTCACCAGGGCATCGATGCATTCAACGCGCACGGATGCGGGAATGTCGCCGGGTTTCAGGTTGCCCACCAGGGAGTGAATGTAAACGCCGTCGCACACTTCCACGGCGATCTTGCACAGGTATTCGTGGGAGCGGTGCATGGGGTTTCTGAGTTGCAGGGCAGCTACATCGCTCCATCCGCGTTCGTCGAAAATCTTGCGGGATTCGGCCGGGCGGTGGTAAACGCCTTTGTAACGGATGGGGTACTCGCCTTCACTGAGCACCTTGACCGGGCCGGCCAGGTTGAAGGCTTTCTGGTCCATGACCATCTGGACGCCGGGGTGATCTTCTTTGGCGATCTTCCAGAAATCTGCGGGTGTCGGGGTGCCTTCGCCCATGAAGACTTTTTCGCACTCCCATTTTTTATCGGCATCGGTCAACTCGTATTTCTCGCTGACCTTCATGGTGGCCATGATCTCTTTGCCCTCGGGATCGTACAGGGCCACTTCGTCACCGACTTTGATCGCATCGGCGTCATCCTTGGTCACGTCCAGGCACACCGGCACCGGCCAGAACGTGCCGTCTGCGGTCAAAAAGTTATCGCAAACGCCTTTCCAGTCCGCCTTGGTCATGAATCCGGTCAGGGGGCTGAAGCCGCCGATGCCGATCATGATCAGATCGCCTTTGACGCGCGGGGAAATCTCGACTTGCTTGAGGCCTGCGGCTTTTTTTAGTTCGGCTTCCTTTTCAGCGCCTTCGAGCAGACAGACAGTGAGGCCTTTGCCGCCATGGGGGGGAATAAGATTGGACATGTGTTCTTTCTCCTTTCGATAATGTGATTTTCGCAATCTGTATACACAGATGATTAGCCTGGAGGGAAATAAAATACCAAGTAGAAGTAACTATGCGGGTACGGTTTTTTTGTCAAGAAAATTTCGGCGCCTGGAGGTTGATCCAGGCAGATAGATGGCCCGGCTGGCGATTTTAAGCATAGGGTCGAAGCGATCACAGGATTCCGATCAGCATGCGGGTTGCCACCACGAACAGCAATACGGCAAAAACGCGCTTAAGCCGGTCGACGGGCAGGCTGTGGGCCAGGCGAACCCCTAAAGGGGCTGTCAGAACACTGGTGATAACGATGCCAAAAAGAGCCGGCAGGTAGATATAACCCAACGAAAATTCAGGTAAACCTTGGACTGAAAGGCCATTGTACAGATAGCCGATGGTGCCGGCAATGGCAATGGGAAAGCCGATGGCCGCAGAGGTGCCGATGGCGTGGTGAACGGACATGTTGCACCAGATCATGAACGGTACGGAAAGGGTCCCTCCGCCGATGCCCACCAAGCTGGACACGATGCCGATGACGTTGCCGACGCCGAACATGGCGCCGTGTCCGGGAATCTGCCGAGAGGGTTTGGGCTTCTTGTTGGACAGCATCTGAACGGCCACGTAGTATAAAAAAACGACAAAGAAGCCTTTTAGAAAGCGGGTAGAGAGCTGGGCGGCGATGCAGCTGCCAAGGAACGTGCCCGAAAAAATACCGATGACGATTTTGCGCACCACATCCCAATGGACAGCGCCGCGCTTGTGGTGGGCCCGGAAGCTGGAAACGGCGGTAAACATGATGCTGGCTAAGGATGTGCCCAGGGCCAGGTGCATGATGACGGCATCGGCGACGCCCTGGCGAACAAAACAGAACACCAGCATGGGTACGATCACCAGCCCGCCGCCGATGCCCAGCAGGCCGGCCAAGACCCCGGCTACAGCTCCGACCAGAATGTACATGATTAAAATTGTCGTCATGGCGGCGCCTCGCGGATCGATTCGTCTCCTGCCAGTGCAATCGGCTGACGAATCGACCGGACCCGTTATCATGTTTGTCTGGGACCCACAAGGTGAATTCCATCTTTTCTCTAACAGGCACATCATCAAGGCGTGAAATATGATAATTCACTGGCTGGTCGGTGAAAAGCGGTTCATCGACCAGGCCATCCAAGCGGGCAAAATGGTGCTCGGCACCTGCCTGGGCGGATTGGTCGGAGGTCTTCCACTGGCATGCTGAAACCTTCGACCTGCCCCGCAGCCGGGTCTGCGAAAACCAGGCATTCGCCATTAATGGCCGGATAGAAAGCGGACCGTCATCGCGGGTTTATTTTGGCGGTAATATCGGCCGGCAGGGGAAGCGGGTTTCCGATGGGGTAGCCGCGTTCCCGGGCCAATTCCTTCAGGTGGCCGATGCGGCGGCGATTTTCCGGGTGAGAGGCGAAATAGTGGCCGAAGCGGCCCGGATCGCCGTCTTCGGGGATTTTGCTGAAAAAGGAGGCGGCGTCCGCCACATGCCCGTAATGGCAGAACAGGGTATCCAGGGCAAATTCGTCGGCCCGGCTTTCTTGCTTGCGTGAAAAACTCAGTTCGGTGAGTACCATCCCCTGACCGATCATGCTGTTGATGCTGTTGTCCGCACCCAGCAACAACGTGGAGGCAGTCATCAGCACCAGGGCCCGCCCCAGCCCCCGAAGGTGGTCCCTGTTGGCATAATGCCCCAACTCGTGGGCCAGGACAAATGCCAGCTCGTTCTCAGAGGTCATTTCCGCCAGCAGACCGGTAAAGACCACCATGTGCCCGCCGGGCAGGGCCGCCGCATTGACGGCATCTGACTCGGTGACATGCACGGTAATGGTATATGGCAGGGGGGCGCATCGATCCTGGAGGCGATCCACCAGGGCCTGGAGGGATCGGCGGGTGTCGGCGACATCTTCATTTTCAACGAGCCGCCCGATAAAGGCGCCGGCCAGCTTTTTTTCCAGATCCATGGTGAGCCGGGGGACAATCAGGTCGACCGCCAGGCCGAGGGCCAGGTAAACGCCGACCACGATGGCCAGCAGGCCGCCGGCCAGAATGGCAAACTCTTTGAGTGGGTGGGTGGGCGAGACGTTGACGTTGATTCCGGGCTGCCGGGCCGTGAATTTCACCTACTCCTCCACGGTAAGCGCCGTCCCGTAGGCCATGGCCTCCAGGCAGCCGATGTTTTTCCGCTGGGAATGCTTGCCGATGGCCGATGTTTCGATGCGCACATTGACGATGACCGTGGCATTCCCGGCCATCTCTTTCATGCGCAGCAAGGCCTCCCGCCGCGCCCGGTCGAGAAGGCTCTCGTAGGATTTCACCTTCCCCCCGAAAATGTTGCGCAGGCTGGCCAGAATTCTCTTGAAATAATCCACGGAAATCACGGCGCTGCCGTAGACCAGCCGGGCCGACTGGATTTTATGTTCGGGGACGTCCACGGATTTCAAGGTGACGGCCGGCAGGTTGACGGTCGCATTTTCCCGGTCGGCAATCGAGCGATAATGCCGCTTTTCGGCCCAGCTCCCCGCTCCGTATCCCAAGACCAGCAATGACAAAAAGATAATCAGGTCAATCATCGACGGTCTCCTAATCCACCCGGACGGCGGTCCCGTAAGCGTATAGTTCCGCTGCCCCCTGGGCTACGGATGATGTGGAAAAACGGACGTTGACAATGGCATTGGCGCCCATCAGGCGGGCCTCTTCCACCATCCTGTCCATGGCCTGCTGCCGGGATTCCTGAAGCAGTTGCGTATAGCCTTTGAGCTCCCCGCCAACGAGATTTTTAAGACTGGCCATGAGGTCGCGGCCGATGTGCTTGGCCCGGATGGTGCTGCCGGACACCAGCCCGAAATGCTCTGCAACCGTTTTCCCGGGAACCGTTTCGATATTCGTGATTATCATTTTGCCTCCACCAAAAGTCGTGATATTGTGAACCTTGACCTGAGAAACCGGCAGCTGGGGCGGCGGTGCGGGCGACCGCGATTCGTTGGAAGCGTCGGTAGCTGCTGCCGCATCGCCGGAAGGCGGCGCCGCCTGTGTCTGGGGTGCACCGTTTTTGCGAATATCGCAGAGTGCACCGGCAGCGGCGAACACCTGTTTGTACTTTTCGGCTGTGGCCAGGTCCGTGTGCTTACGGACGGCAACGGGGCTGCCGACGAACAGTTTCGCGATCCCCTGGTCGTCGGTTTTGAGTGCCGACTTCAATCGATCTTTGACCATTCCCGCACTTTTCCCGGGCATGATCCTGCCTTCGAAGATAACGGTGTATCGATCACTCATGGGTCGCTTTCTCCTCGTCGGGTATAAAGCCTTGGTATACTGGGAAAAGCGCTGGAAGTCCTTTTGATTTTCTCCTTGCCGGGTCAGCCTGGCTGCTTACCCGGCAGTACCAGGTTAAGTATGACCCCCAAAATTCCGGAAAGGCCAATGCCGCCCAACGTGAATTTACCAAAAGGAAGTACCATGCCACCGATGCCGCAGACCAGGATCAGGGCCACGATCGTCAGATTGCGGGGTTCCGTGAGGTCCTCTCCGGCCTTCACCAGGGTGTTTAGGCCTACGACGGTGATGGCGCCGAAAAGCAGCAGCATGATTCCGCCCATCACCGGTACCGGGATGGTCTGGAGCAGGGCGCCCATCTTGCCGATAAAGGCCAGGGCAATGGCGAAAATGGCTGCCCAGGTCATGATGCCGGGATTGAACATCCGGGTGAGGGTCACCGCGCCGGTCACCTCGCTGTAGGTGGTGTTGGGCGGTCCTCCTAAAAAAGATGCAACAGTGGTGGCGATGCCGTCGCCCATCATGGTGCGGTGGATGCCCGGCTTTTTGACGAAATCCTTTCCGGTGACGCTGCCGATGGCCAGGATGTCCCCGAAATGTTCAATGGCCGGAGCAATGGCGACCGGTACGATGAAAAAGATGGCCTGAAGATTCCATTCGGGCAGGACGAAATCAGGCACGGCCAACCAGGGTGCGTCTGCCAGTGGCTTAAAGCTGACCAGGACGGGGCCGGTAAAGTTTGCTAGTGTGCCGGCATCGAAGCCGGCCTGAATGGAACTGGAAACACCGATAAAATCGAGAATCAGCGCCGCCACGTAGCCGGCCCCGACGCCGATGAGAATCGGTATCAGGCGCAACCAGCCTTTTCCCAGCAGCGAGGTGATGATGGTGACCAAAAGGGCTACCCCCGCTAAGATCATGGCCGCGCTCTGGGGAACCAGCCATGCCGAACCGTCGCCGGTTCGGCCCATGGCCATGTGAACGGCCACCGGTGCCAGCACGAGCCCGATGACCATGATCACCGGTCCCACCACCACCGGCGGCAGCAGTTTGTGCAGAAAACCGACACCGAAGGCTTTGATGCAAAGGCTCAGCACGACGTAAAGCAGTCCGGCAGCCGCCAGACCGCACATGGTGCCCGGAATGCCCCAGGTATTCACCCCATAGATGATCGGCGCGATAAACGCAAAAGAGGATGCCAGAAAAATCGGTACCATCCGCTTGGTGATGAACTGGAATATCAGGGTGCCCGCGCCGGCCGTAAACAGGGCGACGTTGGGATTCAGACCGGTGAGCAGGGGAACCAGCACCAGGGCGCCGAAGGCGACAAACAGCATTTGGGCGCCCACCAGGCTGTCTTTCAGGTTGAACGTGTAGTCGGTGGTGGACTGTTGCGCGGGCATAACACCTCCTTTGGGAAATTGGGACACCGTGGGGTGGACGAGCAAGTTGAACCGGTCTATATGCGGAAACCAAAGTTGTGTCAATCGCCGTGCCCTCTTGGCAACGGCACCTTTTACGCTTGCCATAAGGAAGAAACAACTTTACAAATCCACAAGTTGTGCCGATACCACTGGAAATGAAACGAGGATGAAGGCCGTTGGGTCCCCTTTGACGGCAGAAAACCCATGCGCAAATCGATTCGATACAATCCGATCTTGAGACCCGGCACCTGGATCGCCGTCTTTATGATGGTATTGCTGGCGCTGCCTGCCGCGGCCGATATTTACATGTATATAGACAGTCAAGGGGTCATGCATTTCACCAATGTTCCCACCTCGAGTGACTATCGCATTTATATCAAGGAGCGCCCCAAACGCCTGGGAACCCAGATGGACGCCAATCGGTTCGACCGATATATCGACGAAGCCGCCGGACTTCACGGGGTCGACTTTCCTTTGCTCAAGGCGGTGATTCGCGCCGAATCGGCGTTCGACCCCAAGGCTGTATCCAAAAAGGGGGCGTTGGGACTTATGCAGATCATGCCGGCGAATCTGGAAGCCTTCAGGGTTTATGACCCGTTCGACCCCTGGCAGAACATCATGGGCGGTGCCCGCTATCTGAAGGCCCTGATTCAACGGTTTGACGGGCAGGTGCCGCTGGCCCTGGCCGCATACAATGCCGGCCCCCGGGCCGTGGACACGCACCGCGGCATCCCGCCCATTGCAGAAACCGAGGCGTACGTTAAAAAAGTGATGAAATTTTTCTACCTATACAAGAATGGATGAACAGGCACAGCCTAGCGCCGCCCCAGATAGACCAACGCCAACCCTGCCACCATCATCGCCAATCCGAAGCGGCGAAGGGATCCAGGCGCCATTTCCCTTAATTTTGCCATCCACCCCTTCATCAGATTCGGTGCTGCAAAATAGGGAACCCCTTCAATGATCATCACCATGCCAATCACGCAGAGAAAATAATCCATTTTTTTCCAGTTCTTCGTTATATAGGCAGGTTTACGCGAAATCGATTGTAGTTTAGGGGCTGTCTTTGATGCACCGCTTTATTTTTTGGAATCGGTTTAAGGGTCAAGGGCGTCTGCCGCATGGCCACTCAGGGAAACCTGAAGCACGATACCGCCATCTTGGGGTTGGCGTGTT
>JAGTUY010000365.1 GCA_018224455.1 Desulfosarcina sp. | reverse complement strand
TTCACCGACACCGACAGTCGGGTCAAAGGTATTGCTGTCGACATTCTCACCCACATCGCACGGAAAGAGGGTTGGGATGTCCAATACCGTCCCGGCTCCTATGCCCAATGCACCCAGCGCCTGGAAACCGGCGCCATCGATCTGTTGCCGGGGATGGCCATGTCCGCACAGCTGGAAGGTATATTTACCTTCGGCGAGGAAACCATCGTTGCGAACTGGGGCCAGCTCTATATCAGTTCGGATGCCGCCTTCTCGGATATCCTCGATTTCCACGAAAAGGATGTGGCAGCCGTTGAGGCGGACATCTATTTCCAATTCTTTGAAACCATCCTGGACAAATTCGAAATTCGCCCCCGATTTATTATGGTGGACAGCTATGGCAAGGTGTTGTCCATGGTCCACGAGAAAAGCGTGTCGGCCGGTATCGTTCCCCGGCTTTACGGCGCTTACTATGAAAAGCGGTTCAGGGTGCGCCAGAGCCCGATCAGTTTCAGGCCGACAGAGCTGCGGTTCGCCGTGGCCAAGGGCCGTAACGCATCCATTATCAACGCCCTGGACCACCATCTGAAGCAGCTGAAAGAAAACCCCAATTCGATTTTTTACCAATCGCTGGACCTGTGGACCCAAGGGGTTCGAAAAGTGACCCTCCCCTTGTGGCTGCGCCCCTTGTGGGTGCTGGGTATCATCACCGGCGTTATGGGATTGATTGTGGTGGGGAATGTCTTTCTCAGAAAACAGGTCAAGCTGCGTACTGAAGCCTTAAAAACCACCATCGCGGAAAAAGAAAAGATCGAAAGTGAACTGGCCGTGGCCCGGGAGATCCAGCTGCAGCTGTTGCCAGGGAATTTCCCGGCCGTTCCCCACAGAAAAGAGTTCGACATCTACGCCAGCCTGGAGCCGGCCCGCGAGGTGGGGGGTGATTTTTACGACTTTTTTTTCATCGATCGCAACTCCTTGTGCGTCGTCATCGGTGATGTATCCGGCAAGGGAGTTCCCGCAGCCCTCTTCATGGCCATGACCAAAACCATGATTAAAGCGGCAGCACGGCTATTGGTCGAGCCGGAATACATTTTGGCCGATGTCAACCGGGAGATCGCCAGAAACAATCCGTCCCTCACATTCGTAACGGTTTTTCTGGGCGTTCTGGACCTGAATTCCGGCAACCTTACCTATACCTGCGCCGGCCACAATCCTCAGCTGTTTATTGGCCAACGAGGAAACACGGTGCTTCTCGGCGATGCACAATGCCCGGCCATCGGCCTGGACGACGCCTTTCAATACCGCCAGGCCACCGCGCAACTGCGGCACAAAGATGGCCTACTTCTGTTTACCGACGGCGTTACCGAGGCACAAAATGACAAAAACCGCCTGTTTACGCAGGAGTCCCTCATGAACACCGTCGCCTTGACTGCCGATGTTGGACCCAGAGAACGGGTCATGGCCATCTTGTCCCAAATCCGAGAATTTACCGGAGGCCACCCTCTGGATGACGACATGACACTGCTGGCGTTGACCTATTTCTCTCCGAATCGAATGAGTGACGCTCAAAAAACCATTGTGCTGAGGAATGACATCCGTGAAATGAGCCGGATTATAGACGCGATCAGCCATATTGCCGATTCGGTTTCATGCCCGCCGGTGGTGGTTCATGACGTCACCCTGGCCATGGAAGAGGTATTCTCCAATATCGTTTTTTACGGGTTCGGCGACGGCCTGGATCACTACATCACCCTCCTCTTGGTCATCGAAGGGGATGCGCTGATCCTGACGTTGCAGGATGAAGGCATCCCCTTCAACCCCCTGAATGTTCAAATCGGCCGTCGCGACAAGCCCTTGGAGGAGCGGGACAAGGGGGGCATGGGTATTACCCTGGCAAAAAATCTCATGGATCAGATGGAATACCGTCGTGAGCGGGGAAAGAATATCTTACGAATGGAGAAGCGATATCGATAGCCCGACAAGGAGAAGCAGATGAATCTATTGGTAAAATCGAGGCAGAAAATGGACGGGGTGTATATGCTCTCGCCTTCCGGGCGGCTGGATACCAGCACCTTTCCCATATTGGAGGAGCGGGTGGATGTGGTGCTCCAGGAAAAGCCCCACACCCTGGTGTTTGACATGGAAAAGCTCGACTACATCTCAAGCATGGGCGTGCGGGTAATCGCCAAAGCCCAGAAGACCATGAAGGTTTACAACGGCAGGGTGATCCTGCTGAACCTGCAGCCCCAGATTCAAAAAGTGTTCGACATCATCAAAGCCCTGCCATCCCAACAGGTCTTTTCAACCATGGGGGAGCTGGACGACTACCTGGATCGGATGCAGCGGCAATTCACCGGATGACGGCGGTTAATGGTCCGGTGCATCTTGACATCGTTATCCAAGAAATATAGAACCGGCATCGTTAGCGGACAGAGCAACCCCGGTCGAGCGCATCAGAGGAGCACTTCATGGACAACCCCATCCACCACTATTGGGAGCTTCGGCTTTTAAAAATGAAAAAGGCATTGGAGGCCAATAACTTCGACGTCTATATCGCCGACAACAAGGATCTGGCCAAAAAAATGGCCTACGACACGATTATCCCGGCCATTGCCCCGAAATCCATATCATGGGGCGGATCGATGACATTTGTCGGCACGCGGCTTTACGAAGCGTTGAGAAATGATCCCCGCTACACGGTTCTGGACACCTACGACAAAAGTCTCTCACCGGAGCAGAGCATGCAGCGACGGCGGGAATCACTGCTGGTGGACCTGTTCATCACCGGCACCAATGCAGTCACTGAAAGCGGCCAACTGGTCAACCTGGACATGATCGGCAATCGGGTTGCTGCCCTGACCTTCGGCCCTCGCCACGTGCTCATTTTCATCGGCCGGAACAAGATCGTGCCGGATCGTGAGGCTGCCTTTGTCCGCATCAAAGGTTACGCGGCACCGGTTAACGTCGTGCGGCTGGACAAAAAAAATCCCTGCGGAAAAACCGGCCGCTGTGAAAATTGCAGCAGCCCCGATCGCATCTGCAACACCTGGACAATTACTGAAAAGAGTTTTCCCAAACACCGGGTAAAGGTCGTTCTGATCAACGAAGACATGGGATTCTAAGGAGCAATAGACATGACCATCGAAGCAACCACCTGGCTCTATGTGGCCATTTTGAAAGCCGGGCCCAGCGAACAGATTGTCGGGCAGACCGACAGCGAGCACGATATCTCTTTCATCCCAGCCTTTTTGGATAAGGAGTCTGCTCAGCAGGCCATGTTTCATCTGCACCTGGAGAAAAAGAAGACGTACGAAGTACAGGCAATGATCTACGAAGACCTTGCCCGCCATGCCGCTGAAAACGGTTTTCTCGTTTTTGTCCTGGATGATGAGGGCAAGGTATTGGAGCGTCTTCCCGCTACCCCGTAAAACCTGCTTCCATTTTTATATATGAACCCCAAGCCTTGCCAACCGGTCGAATCAGGGTGGAGCGGAATCCGATGCGCGCTCAATCGATCGAGTTTATCCGATGCTTCATAAACGCTGAGATGGCAGCCAGCACGGTATCGGGTTTTTCCAGGTGCGGCGCGTGACCGCAGTCGGCAATCACCTCGACGGTCAGCCCGTCACCGGTCTTTGCCTGGATGACATCAAGCTGGCCCAGTGACCCGTATGGATCCGTTTCCCCCTGGATGGCCAGCACCGGTACATGAATGGACGGCAGCAAGGCACCGATCTGCCACTGCCTGAAATCTGGATGGAGCCATACATCGTTCCAGCCCCAGAAGGCGCAGTGGGTGTTTTCTCCATGATAAGGGAACAGCCGCGCCTTAAGATCCCCTCCCTCGTGGTGCATAAAATCGGGCCTTCGCGGCAACGGGCAGGGGGCGGAACCACCGTATCCCAGGCGGCTGTAAACCAATGCCCCGCATCCGGTGATGTCGGCCAGCCGGGCCGGAAAATCGCGCCACAAGGCCACACATCCCAGCCCTTCGTGAAGAAATACCAGGGTGGGCGCGTCGCGCGGCGAGGGGCCGATCCATGCGGCCTCCAACCGGTCACCGGTGGCGCTCAATTGAAGGTCAAAGCGGACCTGGCGGGTTATTTCTGAACCCACTTGCCGCCGGCATCCTGGAGCCATTCCCCGGGTTTGGCATTTTCAGCGATCTGCATTGCCCGGCGCCGACCGACCACGTCGGCGGTCGTTCCCTGCTGTTTGGCGATGGCGCCGTAAACCAGCTGCCGATCCTGGTTTTCCGCGTCCACCAGCGCCTGTTCAGGCTGGTTGCCGCCGATGAAGGCGAGAAACCCTTGGTTGTTCTCCCCGACAATCCCGGCAGCCTTGAGTTCGATAATTCTCGGCAGTCGGTCTTTCATCCGTGCTTTAATGTCAGCGCAAAGGGCGGATGCCGAAAAGAGAAACACACCGGCAACAACCGTCGCCACAAACCACAGATATCGTTTCTGGTTCATTTGAATCGTCCTTTCTTGGCCAGCAAAACTCCGATTAGCGCCGGCATCATTCGGTCGTCTGGATTGCTTTGGCGGTTTCGTCAATATCCCCGAAGAAATCGTCCAGGGCCCGGTCCACTTTGACGTTGACGTCAATGGTGATGTGAATGGGTTTGATTTCAACCGGCTTCACCTGTACCTCGTGACGGGTGGCGCAAGACGATAAGCCCCATAGGACCCAGACGATTGCCACCGGAAATAGGAAAATCCTTCTAAGCATAACCATTCATTCTCCTCGATGGTTTTGTCCAACGTCACGGAGCCGACCTCCTTGGCTATTGGAGCATGTTGACCATATCCTTATACTTCAAAAGCTGGTCGAGTGGAAGTCTCAGGTTCACATCGAGGCCGATGCCCTGGAAGACCGAGCCCTGCGCACCGGCCTCGACGCGAACGAAGCTGCCGATCTCCTTTTTGTATACAAACGGCAAGGGGTTGGTCGGCTTGCCGTCGAACTGGAGGCGCATGAGAAAATCTTCACCTTCGGAGATCAGCCCGAGCTTGGCCCAGGTATAAGCGAAGTCCTTCAACGCCTCCTGGGCCAGCTCCACCTGAGCAAACTGAGGTGTCCCGGCCGGAATTCCCCGGGTGAGCATCTCGGTACCGGAAAGCTGAATCTGTCCGGATTCCCCGGGGGTGGAAAAGAGGAACCCGTCATCGAAGCGAATGCGGCCATTGCTGTAGGCGATGGGAATTCTGCCGTTTACCGTGCCGCTTCCCCTGGCATTCACCGCCCCCAGTTGTTCGAGGATCCTGGACAGGCTCAACCGTTGACAGTAAAGACTCACCTGGTAGTCCTGCTTGCCGGCCGTGATCCGCAGCGCCTGGGCGTCCACCTTGCCGCCGCACCAGTTCAGACGGCCTTTCTCGACGAACAGGGTGTTCTCCGATTCCACCTGGACATCCAACCTGCCTCCGTCCACCACGATGCCGCCCATGGCGGCCCGGGAAAACCGGATCGGCTGGGCCGGGCCACTGCGAATGCGCGGCAGTTCCGGGAAACGCAGGTTGGCATCGATCCCCGCCACCGTCATTTTCTTGTCCGTCATCCGCAGTTCGCCGCCTTTTATGGCCAGATCGACATCGCCGCGGATGCCTGCAGAAGAGATGGACCCTTTGCCTTGCGCAGAAATGGTTCCGGACAGCGTCACCCCTTTTACCGAAGGGACGAAACGCCCCAGGTCGCTTTCAACCGGCAACTCGTAGGGCGGAATCTGAAATGTCAAATCTGCATCCCCTACGCGGGGCGAGTTGATCTGCACGTTGCCGGCAAGGACCGCGGTCATTCCCGGAAACAGGCCGCTGTCATGGGCGGCGCTGAAGGCATAGGAATCTTTGATCTGAGTGATCCGCCCCTTGATATTCCCTATCTTGCGCTTTTGAAGATCGACCCGTGCAACGGAAAAAGTGCCTTGGCTGACGGTCGCCTCGGGGTCCGAGCGAAAAGGAAGGTCCAAACCTCCCCCTGACAGGCGCAGCCCGCTGTCTTGGTGATGAAACCAGCCGTTGGCGCATTGCAGCCGGGCATCGACAACCGGCGCATGGCTCCCTTGTTTTTTAAACCGGGCGGACAGGGTCAAGGTGTCGAGCCGACCGGCCATTCCCTTGCCATCGAGCGTCGGCGTGGCAAGCCGGACCCGGGCATGCCCGATCCAGGCCGGGTCATGAGGTTCATCCTTGAACTGCAGCTCTCCCCTCGCGTCAGCCGATGGCAGGTTGACGATAGCCCCGGCAGCGATGACCCGGATCTTCTTCAGGCCCAACTGCCAGTCGGCGCTCCCGCCCTGCCCGTCGCCCTTAGCCGTCGGGCTGAAGCGGGGTGCACCGCCATGGATGCTCGCTCCGGCAATGGTGATACCCAGCGGATCCAATCCGGTGATCGGGTTATTGCCGGCCGTACTGCATCCGGCGGTCCATTCACCCGAGGCCTTTTGGGAGACATCGAATGTCACCGGCATGGATCCGCTGGCTTTCAGGGAAACCGGCGTCGGGCTTTCGATGGACCAGGGCAAGAGCGTCAATTCAGCCTTACCCGCCGCGTCCCGTATGCCTCCACCGAGATTCACGGTTGCCGTCAGCATATTCAGGGACACGGGTACCGGCGTCTGAAGCTGCACCCCCTGGGCCTTGATCCGCCAGGTCCGCAAATCCTCGGAAACGGCCGACAGGGTAGCCGGTGTCCCATCTCGCCCCGGTTCAATGATCGCTGACGCATAAGCCAGCCGACCGCTGCGCCAGGACAGGTCGATATTCGCATTGGAGATGCTCAAAGGAGCCCACGTCAACGCTGCGTTGGTCTGAACAGTCACTTGCCCGGTCGCATCCAGTCCGCCTATCAAATGAATCAGGTCGGCGAAACGATCCATGGCAATGGCGGGGCCGCCGAAACTAATCTCTGCCTGTTGGTCGTCCACGTCCACTTGTGCAACCAGCGTCAGCGGCTGGTCGCGAAGGTATAGGCGCACATGGGCATCCATCTTCGTGGGTTCCGTTCCACCGGGTTTCAAATCTGCATCAAAAGGGATTTTATGGGTCGTGTTGTGCCAGGTGAGGTTGATCATACCACTGCGGATTTCGATCTGCTCCACTGCCATGTCCGCGATCGGTGAAACGGCGTCTGAGCCTGACTTGTCGGCCGGCTCCTTGCTCGCCAGTGAGCTGCGATCCAGCCCCGGAAAGGTAAACCCGTCCGGACCAAGGGCGCCGTTTACCGTCACATCACTGATACGGATGCGGCGTATTTTCTTTCGACGTAATTCTCCCGGCGTGTAGTCTATGACGATGGAATCAATGGAAAGGGCCGGATGGTCGGCATGGCCGAAAACAAACGGCCCCGCCGCCGTCTGGAACAGGCCGATTCTGGAGATCCGCCCCGTGAAATCCGCAAATCCCAGGCGCCGGATCTGCGCCACGGGAAGCCGGTCGGTGACCAGCTCCGGCAGGTACAGGTAGCCCACGAATAGCAAGCACACCGTCAGGGCGGCCGCCGTGGTCAAAACCAGAACAACGGTCGGCCAATGTCGTTTGACGATTGAGGGTTCGTTCATCTACCCGTCGATGTTAAGGATATGACTGGAAAATTCTAATGCTAAATGATATTGAACAGATATATTTGTGTCAAACAAAAAGGCCGTGGACCGCGATAGTGAACGCCTTGCCCGCCGCTTGTTAGCGTGAAGCAAAAATCCCGTTCATCAGGGTCGGAGCGAAGCAGAGCTCCCGCGCATATGGTCCGCGTGGAGGCGGGTTCTTTTGGTGTGAGAAAATGATTGCCTGCCGTGACATCACTTTTCGATATCCGGGCGCAGAGGCGCCGCTGTTCGATGGCCTCGATGTGACCATCGACAAACCGGGTTTTCACGCCCTTTTCGGGCCCTCCGGCGTTGGAAAAACCACCCTTGCCAAAATTATTTCCGGCGACATCGACAACTTCACAGGGCAGGTGGAGGCCATCGGCGGAATGCGTTGTCTGTACACATACAACCGGGAGCGGCTGCCCGGGTGGTCATCGGTGGGCAGGCACCTGGAGAAGACCACCCCTCCGGGCCGTCAGTTGCTGAGAGACGAATTCATTAACCATTTTGGCCTGGCCAAACTCATGGGCATGCGCTATTCCCAACTCTCCATGGGGCAGTGCAACCGGGTCAACCTGCTACGGTACCTTCTCCAGGATTTCAGCATCCTCATCATGGACGAAAGCCTGGCCAATGTCGATGAACCCACCCGGCAGACCATCCTCTACAAGATAAAATCGATCTTTCCGAAGGCCGGCTTTCTCTACATTTCCCACAACGTCGTGGAAGTGGCCCGATTCTGTGACCAGATCGTCGTCTTTCGCGGGGCGCATCAATCGCCCCAGACGTGTCGCATCAACGGGCAGGACCACCGTGAAGACCGGCCCCTGGATAAAACCGCACTGGAGAGGTCCATGCTGGAGATCATGCATGCTGCATAGACGCGTTTTCCAGTTTTTCATCGTCTACCTGTTGGGCATCGGCCTGCTGTTCGGAATCAAGCTCGCCTTGAATCTTTCCGATTACGTGATCCCGGGGCCCACAGGGGTTTGGCACACAGGGCAGGCGGAATTTTCCCGCTATATGGGTGATGTGCTGGATACCTTTGCCGTGGCCGTCATCGGCCAGGTGTTATCCATCCTGATGGCCCTGGGCGTCGGCGTAGCCGGACGCCGGGCCACCTGGTTCGGTTCTTTCATCAAGGTGGCCGCCTACAACGTGCAGGCTTACCCCATTGTGGCCATCGCGCCGATCCTGTTCATCCTGCTGGGGGATGGATTTCTGACTCGGTTGTTCATCGCAGCCATGATCTGCTATTTCCCGCTGCTTTTGTCGGTTATCGGCATCATGAGCGAGCCGGTGGTCGACATCGAACATTTCTATCGGGTAACCGGCCGGCTGCGATGGCAGCTCGAAGTGAAAATCCGTGCCTTCGAGAACCTGCACAAGCTGACCACTGTCATTTCCGGCAGTGCCACCCTGGCCATGGCAGGTACCATCGTAGCCGAATTCATCGCAGCCAATGCCGGCATCGGTTACAGCATTCGAATCGCCTTGTACCAGAGCGATCTGTCCAAAATTCTGGTGGCTCTGTTTATCATCGGCATCACCCTCTCCCTGTACCAGGGCATTTTGGAACTGCTGGGTGCCGGTCTGAAAAAAGCCTGGGCTGCCGGATAGGCTGTTCACACTGACAGGAGGTCGCAGCATGAAAACACGTCTGGCATTTCCCCGGATTACCGCTTGGATTCTGCTGTGTGTCGTCGGCAGCAGCCTAATTTCGGCCGACCCGGCTCTGGCAAAAGAAAAGATAGCCTACCGCCTGAAATGGCTAATCAATGCCAGCACCGCCGGGGACGTATTTGCGCTGGATCATGGTTTCTTTTCCGAGCAGGGGATGGACGTGGCGGTTAAGGCCGGGGGCCCGGAGCGGGATGCCGTCCGGGAGCTGGAACTCGGATATGCCCAGTTCGGCGTGGCCTCGGCAGACCAGGTGATCCGGGCACTGGCCAAAGGGGCCTCGGTGGTCGTGCTGGCCCAGCTGTTTCAGGTCAACCCCCTTCAATGGATCTATCGGGCAGATGACTTTTCCCTGACACGGATCCAGGATCTGGCGGGCCGGACGGTGGGCATCACCTACGGCGGCAACGACGCAACCATCATGCGGGCCCTGCTGGCCACCGTCGGCATGGACGAACATCAGGTTCGCCTGGCCAGCGTCCGATACGACTACACGCCTTTTTTTCAAAACCAGGTGACGATTTGGCCGGTTTACCGCAACACCCAGGGGATCTTTTTGTCGGACAAGCTTGCGGCCGGAGGCGAACGGGTGGCTTTTTTCGATCCGTCCGAACACGGGGTTCGGTTCGTCGCCAACAGCGTCGTCACCTCAACCCAAATGATGGATCACCATCCGCAAAGGGTGGGTCGATTCACCCGGGCACTGCTGGCCGGATGGCAGGCGGCCATGGCGCCGGCCAACGAAAGCGCGGTTATCCGGGCAGTGGCCAAATACGATCGGGATACATCGGAAGCGGTCATGCGCCGTCAACTGACGGCCACCCGTCAGATGATCCAACCCGACCCCGACATCCCCATCGGCCATATCGATGCAACGGCATGGCAGCAGACAGAGCAGATCATGATCCGGCAAGGGCTGATTTCCGGTCCGGTAAACGTCATCGGCCGGCTCAGGCGCCATCACGCGCCCTGATCCGGTCCGTCCGGCTGTGGTCGGCACGCTTCACAGCCATGCACGTCGGGTGATCTCATCTTGGAGAAATTGGAAGACTGGCGCGACGATGACGCCGTCACGAATCTGGATCGCGCATCCGGACCTTTTCGTGCAGGGCCTGGGAGCGCATCCATAAATAACCCGTATCCGATTCGAAATCGTAGGAGAGCAGCCGGTCGGAACCCTTCCCCGACCAGCGATACTTTTCTTGATGGTCACCGTCCCGCTGGCCTTCACCATAACGCCGGAATACCTCCGCTTTCAGTTCCATGAAATCCACAAAGTTGCTGGTCTCGATGAGAATGGTGTATAGCCCCCCCTGCCAGAACCCGTAGAAAATATTGTAG
>JAGTUY010000364.1 GCA_018224455.1 Desulfosarcina sp. | reverse complement strand
TGAAGCAAGCGCCATGGCCGCCGCCGATTGCTCATTGCAGGCAATGCCTTTACTTGACATATGACATGTGGGCCTTACTCGTTAATTAATCAGGAGGTTGACCGATGCACTGGAAAGACCTGTTTGCACCTCTCACGCATATGGACACCAAGCAGGTGGAATCGTTTGTCGAATCCCAACCCGAAGGCACCTATACCCTTTTGGATGGTCGGCAACCCGGGGCATACGAAAAGATCCTCTGCCAAATCGCAGATGAAGAAAAAGCCCGTCTGCTTTCTCTGGGTTCCATGCTGGAGCAGAAGATCTGATTATTTCGGTGAACCATTACTCCGCAAGATCGAAAAATTGAAACCGATGAATAATTCCATAAGACTGAACGCATTTCTAAAAGCAGTTATTGATTGCGCGAAACGATATCGATCAAATCGATCTGACCCTGCAGCAACTGGGATTGACATCACTGATCAATGCCAAAAAACCGATACCCCTCGACGAAGCCAAAAGTCAATATTTTTAAGACGCATTTCGCCGCTCTGGATATCAGGCAAAACCACGGCGTCCACAAACAGGCCGTCGAAGCCATCCTTAAACAGGAGAACCTGATTGGTCATAGCCTGGATGAGTTGGAAACATCCGAAGCAATTGCCATGCTTGTGCACGCAGACATTTCCGTTCATCCCGATCAGTTTGACGATGCACTGGTCAAGGATACGATCCAAACGATCGTCCAGATCAAGCACATCCAGCGCAAAAACGGGGAAGCCGGGTGTAACCGGTATGTCATCAGTCACGCCGAGGATATTTTTTCAGTTTTGTTTGTGTTCTGCCTTTTCAGGTGGTGTGGCTGGGGAAAAAGTGACCTGCCGGTCGATATCATACCGCTGTTCGAGTCGATGGAAGGCATGAAAAACGCCGGAACCATCATGCAGGCGCTCTTCGATATGCCGGAATACCGCGCTCACATCGTTCAACGCCGGAACAGACAGACCCTCATGCTGGGCTTTTCTGACGGAACCAAGGACGGCGGGTATCTGCAGGCCAACTGGTCGATCTACAAAACCAAAGAGACGCTATCGGCGGTTTGCGATCGCTACGGTATCAAGGCCATTTTCTTTGATGGCCGGGGCGGTCCGCCCGCGCGAGGGGGAGGAAAAACCCATCGTTTCTATGCCTCACATGGCAAGAACATTGCCAATCATGCCATTGAACTCACCATTCAAGGCCAGACGATTACCAGCATGTATGGGTCCAAAGCGCACTTTATGCACCATTGCGAGCAGCTGCTTACGGCCGGCCTGTCCGCGAGACTGTTGGAAAAGAAAAACACGATTTCCGACGACGCAAGACGACTTATCGAGACATTGGCGCATTTAAGCTTTGAAAAGTACGCGGCCCTTAAAAACCACAAGCTGTTTGTTGCCTACCTGGAAAACAAAAGCACGCTCAACTATTATGGCAAAACCAATATCGGCAGCCGGCCGTACAAAAGAGGCGACAAGGAAAAACTGGATTTCAACGACCTCCGGGCGATCCCGTTCGTGGGGTCATGGAGCCAATTAAAGCAAAATGTTCCCGGTTACTACGGTATCGGCACGGCCATCCAAACCTTGGTCGAGGAAGACAAGACAGATCAGCTAAAACAACTGTTCAACGAGGTGCCATTTTTTAAGGCGCTGATGCTTAACAGCATGATGGCGCTGTCCAAATGTTATTTCGAACTGACCGGCTATATTGCCGGGGATCCCGTCTACTCCGATTTCTGGAACATGCTGGCTGAGGAATATCGCCTGTCAAAAGAGATGGTTTTGCTCATTTCTGGCTACCGGGTGTTGATGGAAGAGGAGCCGGTGTCGAGAAAATCGATCGAGATCCGGGAAGGCATTGTCTTGCCGCTATTGGTCGTCCAGCAGTATGCGTTGCAGAACATCGAGAAGCGTTCCGTGCACCAACCGCTTTATGAAAAAATAGTCGCGCGGTCCCTGTATGGCAATATCAACGCCAGCAGAAATTCCGCCTAGTTTACCGTTTTTCCCAACCACCCACGTCTTACGAATTGGATCGAGCCGGGTTAGCATGCCGGTTTTCAGACGGCAGGATTGGACACCTTAGAAATTGTGTTTACCTTCGGCAGGCATTGGCCATCCAGAATCCCTTGATCTCGACCAAAATTCCTCGTTTCTGGACAGATATTGACCAAGGAGGTGTATAATGGATTTAGGAATACATGGTAAAATTGCTCTGGTGACGGCATCAAGCCGGGGATTGGGGCGGGGCTGCGCGGAGCAGCTGGCCGCCGAGGGGTGCCGGGTAGCGATCTGCTCCCGCGACCGTGCCGCAGCAAAACAGGCCGCCGAAGAGATATCAAAAAAATCCGGAACCGCAGTGCTGGGGGTGGCTGCCGACATGAGCAAGGCTGAAGATATCCGCCGCCTGCTTGAAGAGGTTCGAGAAGCTCTGGGAGAACCGGAAATCCTGGTGACCAATGCCGGCGGTCCTCCACCGGGAACCTACGCCAGCACTGCCCTCGAGGAATACGAAAAGGCCCTCGACCTGACCTTGATGAGTGCCGTGCACTTGATTCATGGCGTCACACCGGCCATGAAAACCAACGGCTGGGGCCGGATCATCGCCGTCACCTCGATTTCGGTCAAGCAACCCATCGGTACGCTGTTGTTGTCCAATATGGCCCGTGCCGGGCTGACTGGTTTTTTGAAAACGATTGCAACGGAACTGGCGCCCGATGGCATCACCGTCAATGCATTGCTTCCAGGCACCCACAAAACATCGCGAATTGATCAATTGGCGGCTTTCCGTGCGGATCAAGAGAAGAAGACGCCCGAGGAGATCATCCATGAGATGATGTCGGCCAATCCCAGCCAGACCATCGGCGACCCGTCTGATTTCGGGGCTGCCGCTGCCTTCTTGGCCAGCGTCCAGGCGCGTTACATTACCGGCCAGAATATCTTGGTGGATGGTGGGAACTATCGAGGGCTGCTTTAACCGGGGCGTTTAATAACCCAACCGCATCGCAGCCGTTGCAGCGTTTTCCCCGGGGTGAGCTACTGGAAATTGGAATGTTGCTGGAGAATCTTGGTCAGCTTATTGAGCTCCTTTTGCATGTCGAGGAGCTTGCCCTGCAGCAGCATTCCCAAAACAGCCATGCGGCCTTCAGGGTTGCCTGAATTATCCAGAACCCTATCTATTTCCGCCTGATAGGCACGCAGGTGCGGTTGACGAATCAGAAACCGATCTCGCTCCGCAAGGGCCTTCTGCAAGCGTTCGTTGGCTGTGGTGGTCTGCTGGTGTAAGGCTTTATTGCCTTTGTTGAGATATTCCGGCATGCTTTCTCCAGATCTCTCTTCTGTACCCGGCATTTGCTCGATAAAGAGTATCGATGAAAAAAAATATGGCATGAACGCTGCCGCGCGGGTGCACTGCTGGGCCAGGGATTGCTTTCTTACTCAGCAAGTCATGGGCCAGAAACTAAAAAAGTTTAAAATATACATATTATCGGCAGGTTATTTTTTTTCGGCTTTATCGAGAGTGAAAGATTGTATAAAAAAGTAAATAGTATTATTTGATCTTATAGTGTAATTATATGTCACCAATTACCCAGACAATCCCGGATGCGAGGGGGATGGTCTTGTTCCTGCAGCGAAATTGCTTAAAAAAAAAGACAGGTCAACCATTCCACGAATGCCGCAGTCAATAGATTTCGTCCTTGACAATCATTAACGTGAGGCAGCATGCGACTATCTTCCATATGGGTCGATGAAAAAGAGCAGTTGGCGATCTGTCGAAAAAACGGATGGGTTCGCATCGCGGATCTTAACCAAGCCTTTGAGAGCCAATGGCCTGAAACGATGGATCAGCTGTTAACGACAGGGCGGCTTACCAGGCTGAACGCCTGGTATCGGGACACGGGAAGCGACGCGTTGGACGAGCGGGGACATCTGTTTTTCAGCGCCCAACCGGGCCTTTACGCCCCTCTGTATCGGCATCCGCCTAAAATATGGGGCATCGGGCTCAACTACAGCGAGCACGCCAATGATCTTTCCGAAAGTTTGCCGACATCGGCGCCGGCCAGTTTCATGAAGCCGAACACAACCATTATCGGGCCCGGTGATGACATTCAGATACCGGTGCTTTCTGACAAGACAACCGCGGAAGCCGAGTTGGGCATCGTCATCGGCAGGCGGTGCAAAGATGTGCCCCGGGAGAAATGGCTGGACGTGGTGGCAGGCTTCACGACCATCCTGGACATGACGGCTGAGGATATTCTACGCCAAAATCCACGCTATCTGACCATGTGCAAAAGTTTCGACACGTTTTTTTCATTTGGTCCGCAGTTGGTCACGCCTGACGAGGTCGACGATGTGCTGCGCCTGAAGGTGTCGACGGTTATCAATGGGCGTGTGCATGCTGAGAATACGGTTGATCACATGACTTTTACACCCGATGTGCTGATTGCCTACCACTCTAAGGTGATGACCCTTTTGCCGGGCGATATCATCTCAACCGGAACGCCGGGAGCCGTTCACATCCGCCATGGAGACCAAGTGGCCTGCCGGATTTCGGGTTTTGAAAGCTTGCACAATCCGGTTGTCGATTTAAAACACGCCTGACGGCCAGGTAAAAACCGCCGATCTCTTTTACGATTGCCTGCCGTTGAACCGCTGGGAATTCCAGCCCGGTATCGGGGTGTCGCTTCGCGAGCAGGTGTTAAAACAGCTGGACCGGTAAGCCCGTATGGATGTCATCCCATCGGATGGCCCGCTACCAATGAAATCGGGCAAGACCCGGAGGACGGTCTTGCCCGAAAAAAAGAGTGGAACAGGTTTGGTCCTCTGCATCCTGCCAAGAATACCAGAAAACCCTTAGGTTGGAGCATAAATCAGATTTCCTTCGCTGCTTTTGCTTAAAGCACATGATATGCCAAGATTTAAATAATAATTAAAAGCAAATGAAATCGTTGGGATGTAGAATAATTGCCGATAGAAAGGTTACCGATATGGGCAACCTTTTTCACATCAGCAGGGAAATGATGGTAACAAATGAAATAAGGGGCTTCGCCGGCACGGGTCAGGCGATCCCCCCATTTATGAAATAACTGGATGACGTGTTAGCAATCGATTAATGCTGATCGCCGGCGGGTGGCGGGTTTTCACTGGACCCCTCGTCTTCAGGCGTGTCTTCCGTCTGCTGGGCGGCAACCGCTTCCGCCTTGGCCTCGTCAGCGGCTTGTTCAGCGGCCGCCTGTTCTTCCAGAGCGGTGATCGCCGCTTCATGGGTGGTGATTGTCCGGGCGATCAACTCCTCCTGGACCTTGTCCGCGGTCAATTTATCGGCCGCGTTGAGAAATCCGATGGCGGCTTTCAGGCCATCGATGGTTCCTCGGCTGGCGGCCACATCGGCTTTGTAGGTGAGAATCAACCGGTCGATGGTGTCGAGGCGCTGATAAGCCACGGCACGAAGGGCGTTGGTGGACCCGTACTCGAGCGCAGTTTTCAATGTGGCCTTGATTCCTTCGAAATCGGGTATCCCTTGAACGTCAAGCAGTGCGTCGGCCTTGTCGATGTAATACTGGAACACGATCGGATAGACGTCATCGGAGCGGTAGGTTGCTTGAATCTCTTCGGGAGCAAGGACACCGGGCAGGGCGATGACCAGTTTTTTGCCGATGGGGGAAAATTTGCCTTTCCAGACCTCCAGTGCGCCCTGGTTTTCGGTCAGATAATATTTAAAGGAGTTGGAGGCGCTGCCGCCGATCACCAGCAGAATGAGGAACACCATACCGGCGGCGAAAATCTTGATGGTGTTGTCAACAGGATCCGATGGCTTCTTGGCCGCCTGCGCTGGCGGCGATTCATAGGAAACCGCTACGTCTGGTTTCTGGGCGGCAGCTTTCTTGATGGCTTCCGCCTTCTCAGCAGCGGCCTTCTCAGCAGCGGCCTTCTCGGCAGCGGCCTTCTCAGCAGCGGCCTTCTCGGCAGCGGCCTTCTCGGCGGCGGCCTTCTCGGCGGCGGCCTTCTCGGCGGCGGCTTTCTCGGCGGCGGCTTTCTCGGCGGCGGCCTTCTCGGCAGCGGCCTTCTCAGCGGCGGCCTGCTCGGCAGCCTTCTTGTCGGCCTCGGCCTCGGCTTCCTCAGCCTTCTTC
>JAGTUY010000363.1 GCA_018224455.1 Desulfosarcina sp. | reverse complement strand
TCTCTTATGAAACTACGCCAAATTGGCAGAGTTTCATTCTCCGTTTAAACGGACCAAAGGTCGGCGGCGGTGCTGGGTTCTGGGTTCTGGGTTCCTTTCAACGACCCTGCAAAAAAAACAGCTGGTGGTTGACGCAACCAAAAGGAAATCCGTATACGGTAAACCGTTAACCGTGACCCTCTGAACGCTGAACCGCTGAACCCCGCTAGGCCCAGGTCAACAGCTCCGGCCGGAACCGGATCCATGCGTCGGCATTGGGGGTCACCCGGACGGTGAACCCGTATCGGCCGGAATCGCTGCACGGCAGCTGGCAGCCGTAAAGGTAATTTCCTGCCTCGCGTTCCTCCTTGACACGCATCGTTTTCACCCGGGGATTATCGATACGGTCCAGATGGCGCATCTTGCCGTAATAGAGTTCCACGTTCAGCTCATCCGGGCGCAGTTCACCGGTCTGGACCAGCGTGGTCACCTCGAATGACTGGTTCACCCGGAAGGGGCCTTGAGCGCTGCGAAGCGGCGGGGAAACATGAATTTGACCCCATTTGTCCAGATAGCGGCGATGCTGTTCACTGAGCCGGTGAGCTTCCGCCCCGCCATCGGACACCAACTCCTCGAACCGACGGCTGGCGGGCAGGTAGAAACGCTCCTCGTATTCCGATACCATCCGCAGGCTGCAGAACTGAGACATGGCCATCTTCATGGAGGCCTTCATCATCTTGAGCCATGCCTTGGGGGTGCCTCCGACGGTACGGTCATAGTAGCGCGGCGCCACTTCGTTTTCGATAAGGTTGTATACGGCCTGGCTCTCCACCTCATCCTGATAGTTGTGGTCCTGGTACTCCTCCCCGTTGCCGATGCGCCAGCCCCGCTCCGGGCTGTAGCCTTCGCACCACCACCCGTCCAGAATGCTCACGTTGAGCACCCCGTTCAGGGCCGCTTTCATGCCCGAGGTCCCGCAGGCCTCCATGGGTCGTCGGGGGGTATTGAGCCACACGTCCGCACCCTGAACCAGGCACCGGGCAATATCTAAGTCGTAGTCTTCGAGAAAGACAAACCGGTGACGCAGGCCGGTTCGCCGGCCGAAATCCACCAGGCTGCGGATGATTCCCTTGCCCTCGTTGTCCTTGGGATGGGCCTTGCCGGCAAAGATGAACTGGACGGGCTGTTTGCTGGAATTGATGATGGCCTCGAGCCTGTCGGGGTCCTGGAACAGCAGGTGCGCCCGCTTGTAGGTGGCGAATCGCCGGGCAAAGGCAATCGTGAGGGTGTCCTGATCCAGCACCGACTCCACCGCTTTCATGACATCCAGCGGGGCGTTTCGGCGACCGTACTGCCGGTACATCAGTTCCCTGACGGTCCGGATCAACCGCGAACGGCACATTTCGTGGGCCTGCCAGAGCTCTTCGTCAAAAATTTCATCGATGCGTCTGGCATTTTCCGGAATGGTCGAGCCCATGTTCCACTGGGGCCCCAGATAACGTTCGAACATCAGCTTGATTTCCGGTGCCAGTACCGACGGGATGTGGACCCCGTTGGTGACATGGGTAATGGGTGTCTCGTCGTCGGATCGGGTGGGCCAGATGTGGGACCACATGTGACGGGCCACCTGCCCGTGGAGTTTGCTCACACCGTTGAGGTATTGGGCGGTGCGCAATCCTAATATGAACATGGAAAAGGGGGACTCCACCGCCGCCCCATCCGGCTGCCCCAAAGCCACCAACTGGTCCGCACTCATGTCGAAGCGCGCTTCAAACGGCTTCAGGTAGGGTTTGACCATGGCGGGCGGGAATTCGTCGTGTCCAGCCGCCACCGGGGTGTGGGTGGTGAAGACCGTGGTTCGCGAGACGATTTCCCGTGCCGCCTCAAGGCTGATACCGTAGCGGTCCATAAGCTGCCGAAGCCGTTCCAAACCCACGAAGGCGCAGTGCCCTTCGTTCATGTGGCATACCGTCGGCTGGATGCCCAGAGCATCCAGTGCCCGCATGCCGCCGATCCCCAGAAGCACCTCCTGGGCCAAGCGGGTGTACTGTTCTCCGGAGTAGAGCCGCGCGGTAATGTCACGGATCTCCAAGGTATTTTCCGGCAGGTTGGTGTCCAGCAGAATCAGTGGAATCCGGCCGATACGGATCTTCCAGACCTGGGCATGGATATCGCCGCCGATACCAGTCAGGCTGATGACCAGGTCGTTGCCGTCCTTGTCCTTCCGCTTGGACAGCGGCAGGTGATACAAGTCGGTTTCCGGATAGGTTTCCTGCTGCCACCCGTCCTTGTCCAGGTACTGTCGGAAATAGCCTTCGCGATAAAGCAGTCCCACCCCCACCAGGGGCATCTTCAACCCCGACGCCGCTTTCAGGTGATCGCCGGCCAGGATGCCCAGGCCGCCGGCAAACAAGGGCAGGGTCTCATGGATGCCGAACTCCATGGAAAAATAGGCCACCGTCTCCTCCTGGTCCCAGGGGCTTTCGCTGCTGGTCTGGTTCAGCACCCGATTTTCAAAGCGCTTGCGCACCTGCTCAAGATGGGCTAGGTAGCTGTCGTCATGGGCCAACTCATTGAACCGATCCTGGGGAACCCGGGTGGCGAACACGATCGGATTTCTTCCCGACGCCTCCCACAGCCGAGGGTTGATGCGCCGAAACAGCTCCAAGGCGTTCTGGTTCCAGCTCCACCATAGATTACGCGACAATGTCTCCAGGAAGGCAAGTGGTTCGGGGATATCTGGAAATACTTGGAATGTCTGAATAAACTTCATAATCATATTCCTCAATGGATCCAGTTTCTACTACACCACCACGACTGAATTTTCACAATCGCCAAAATCGCTTTTCACGTATCGGTCCGCTTCCCAGTCATTTTCCCAGGTCGTCTGGTCGATCAGGTAGCGGAACTGGTATGCCTGGCCCGGCGCCAGATCCACGACAGCGGTAAACTCACCGCTCTTGAGCCGTTTCATGGGAGTATTGACCGCGCTCCAGTCGTTGAATTCACCCACGATGTGGATGGTCTTGGCCCCCGGGGCCGCCGCTTTGGGAACTCGGAAGGATACTTTACAATGGTCCTTGCTTTTTAGATACTGTTTTTTCAAGCTCATCACGGTTCTCCTATTAATTATTAGTTGTTTTTTCTTATGGTTATTGAAAAAAGTTCCCGCTGGTACGAATTGTCATTTGGTTTTTGGCCATTGTTTTTTATTTGTTTGCTATTGGTCTTTTGTTTTCTGACTCCTCTCCTGACATCAATCCCTCAATTTTGATCCACACCCGCAGCAACTCGCTGACGCCCCAGGCCTGGGCGTCACAGCCACGGCTGTGATGCGGGGCATCGCCATCCAGAATCTCCGGTACATGGCCGACGCAGCCGTCATTGATCAGCCGGCTGGTGCTGGCCAGCCAGGCCAGGGCGGTTTCATATTCATCGGGGCCGAAACAGTCCGCCCAGGCTTCGCAAAAACTGGGAAAAACCCAGGTCCAGGCCGTACCGTTATGGTAAGCGGGCTTTCGGCGGGTGTCCTCATCACCCCCATAGACACCCACGTATGGGGTTTTGGGGTCGTTGACCAGCACGCCGTTATGATAAATCGGCAACTCCGGTTCGATAGCACGGTCCGCCAGGCTGCGAATAGCCCCAGGGACGATCAGTTCCTGGCAGGCAAAAAGGATACGCTCGACCACCTCTGGGTCCCTTACCGCCCCCAGTGTCAGGGTAAAAAGCTGGTTGGGCCGCAGGGCGTCATCGGCTGCGGCCTGGCTGGCAGGTGTGCCGGGGCCGGCGTGCAGGCAATCGGACAGGTATCCCAACTCGTCACGGAAAAACAGGTCCAGGATGGATTGACGCACCTGCCCGGCCAGACGCCGCCACCGCTTGCGAGGCGCTGCTGCATCCACACGGCCCAGGTAGGCCAGGGCGGCCTGCCACAGGGCCTGGATCTCGATGGGGTATCCCTGGCGCGGTGTGCCTGCCGGATAGTTGGTGTCCATCCAGGTGAAATGCGACGGACTGAAGAGCAGGCCGCTGCCGGCGTCCATAACGATGCCGTTGGGGGTTCCGGCCATGATGGAGCGGGCAATCGAAAGCAGCACCTGCTTCAATGGCCGCCCACCGCAATCGGTTTTCAACAATTTGGCCTGGCCCATCAGCATCCCCAGTTCGTCGCATACCCGAAAAAGCCACAGGGGCGCATCGGAGGTGTCCCGGTTGCCCGTGTCGGTTCCGCGGATCATGTTGGGAATGGTGCCGTCTGTGGCGAACACGGCAAACTGCACGATGATGCTCAGGGCTTCCTCAAGACGTCCGGCGGCGATAATCCCCCGTACCACGATGAGCGTGTCACGCCCCCAGTCCAGAAACCAGGGATAACCGGCGATCACCGTCGAATACTGGTCTCGTTTGACGATGTATTGGTCGAGCGCTTTTTTTAATGCCGGCACCGGTGATTCCCATTGGGGCGCGATCTCGAAAAACCGGCTGATCCGTTGCCGCAGCTCAACGCCGGATTCATCGGACGCGCCGGTTTCGCCCGCCACCCGGGCACTGAGGATCTCGCTCTCACCGCCGGCCAACGGTCCTGAAAAGTAGCCGGGACTGAACAGATCTGAATGCGGGTCCTGGCCGCGTTGGGCTTCCTGGGGATGGTGAACCATGTACTGCCATTGGGTCTCGATGAAAAAATCGGCCCGCTGCGCACCCATTTCAAGTGCATGGTCGTCACTGGGGTGAAACGTGAACCCTTTTTCCCGGCGGGTGACAGCAGACGGGAAGCGATGCTCCGATCCGGTAAACGCTTTGGTGGCCTCGTGAAAATTGCGATCCTCGATGTCTGGGCGTAGGATGAGGGTCACCGGCCGATCGTCAGCCAGACGATCCTTGCGGCCCTGGGCCGGGTGCCGGTAGAACACCATGTCAATGGCGTTTTTGCCCGGTTGCATGCGGATGCCGACGCTTAGGACCACGTGCTCCCCCTGCCCCGATGGGATGTGGTATTGCCAGCCGCCCCATGCATCGAAATCGAACCCGAACGCATCCAGGCAGTCCGGGCCGATCTCCTGGGAAAAACCCTGAAACACCACCCATCCTCTCAGCCGGGTCAGCAGGATACGGCGATCCTCGGGTACAACCGGGCTCAGGTTGGCCGCCAGCAGCGCATCGTAACGGCTGGGCAATCGGCCCCAATGGGCATGTGCCCGGGTCATGGCGCCGCGGCCGTTGGTGCCCAGCATATGGATGTTGGAAAGCCGTTTGCGCGGCCGGGCAAACCTTTTTCTCACCCTGACCTGACGGGCAGTCGTCAGGTACAATAGGGGTGACGCGTGGTGGGTGCAGCCGCCAGGGTCAAAACAGGAAATCTTCAATTTCCGCGGTTTGTGTCGACCGGGGGCCGGCAGCGGGCGGAATAGAACAAAGGCGTTGCCGCCGGCGTCGGTCAGACTCTCTTCGACGGCCATCGCCGTCCCTGCTTCGGATATAGACGCCCGAAACGGGTGACGACCGACGACCAGCAGAAAATGGCCCGGTGGCACCATCACCTCCCGTCGCAGGTCTACCGGAAATTGCCAAACCACGGTTCGCGGCGTGGCGCCGGCAGGATTCATGGATCGGCAGAAATCAAGCGGTGATGTCTGCAGCAGCAAGGCTGCCTGGTCCGGGTCCCATTGGCCAAGGTCCCCGACGCCCCGGTGAAACCGCCACACCTCGAGCACCTTGGCCCGAAGCCGTTGCCTGTGGACGCGATCCGGAGTGCGCGGAAATCGGTCTGCCGCATGGATGACCCGCTCCAGGTCTTCAGGGTCGCTGGTCAGGCAGAGCACCTGCCCCGGGTTCAACAAGATTCGCCCCGTCTCGCCATCGCCGCCAGGGGATATCGGCTGCCCGGAAAGCAGGTCAATGGCCGAATCCCCGTCCAGGGGGGACCGGCTGCGGAACCAGGCCGCTTCGTTGGCCGATGCCGCATCCAGATTGACCAGAATCAACAGCCCTTTTCCACTGGGTTCGCATCGACGGGCGGCCGCGATGGTATTGCCCGGTCCCTGCTGGATCATCTCCACGCGAACCGGGTGAAAGAATGCCGGGTGAACCGTGAGCAGGGCGTTGAGCCGACGGATGGCGTCCACCTGATTTTCCTGCGCTCCCCAGTTCAGGGACGGAGAACCGTGCACGTTGATTTTTTCCGTGGCCAGCCACTCCACCCCGTTGGCGAATCCGAATCCCCCCTGGTTCGAAAGCAGGGCGCACAGGGCGATCCGCATGCGGGCGTATGCCGGGGAAGTGGACGCCAGGCGTGGATTGTCGTGGGTTTCGGCAAAATGGATGGCGGTGCCGTCGGCTTTGGAGATCTCCATGGCGCCAGGCAGGTAATGTTCGATCTGGCCGCGGTCGTAGTTTTGAAACAACTCGCTGTAAGCCCAGTTGAAATCGGCCCAGTTGAGCAGGTCACGGGTGACGGAAATCTTGCCGCCGAGTCCCTCCAACAAAAAGATCACGTTGGGGAACTGGTCCCGGACCTTGCCGATCATATAGCGCCAGGCCTGGGTCGGGATCATGTAGCCGGCGTCGCAGCGAAAACCGTCCACGCCACGGCGGCACCAGGTCAGAAAGACATCGGCCATATACTGCCACAAATCTTCATGGCTGTAATCCAAACGGGTCAGATCCGCCCAGACCACCCCCCAGGCACCCGGGTTTTCGATCTGACCGTCCGGTTCCCGGGAGAGCCACTGGGGATGGGTTTCGTGAAGTCTGGCCGCCCAGCCGGTGTGGTTGATGGCGATATCGATAAACAGCCTCGCCCCCCTGGCGTGGACGGCATCCACCAGTTCGATGAACTGCTCCATGGGCGTGGCCTTGGGGTCAAATTCGGCCAGGGCCGGGTCCACGGCGGTAAAGCTCAGGGCCGCATAGGGGCTGCCGAACCGGCCCATGCGGGCATAGGTGGTGGGCGTGGGATGGATCGGCAGTAGTTGAACGATCCGGCAGCCCAGGTGGCCGATGATAAAATCCAGCTCCCCGATCAGGTCGCGAAACGTCCCCGAGGGCGGAATGACCGTGTATCCGGCGTCGTCCAGGCTTTTCATGGTCGGGTCGACATCGCCCATGGCCCCATTCTTGTTCGGGCCGAATTGACGCACGAAGGCATTGTATATGATGTTGGCACAGCAGGCGTCCGCCGGCGCCACGTTGATGGCGGTATTGGCCCCAGGCGGCCACAGCGGATCGGCGCGCTCCTGCTCCAGGAAATAGCCCTTGGCCTCGAAGTGTCCCACTTCGGTCAGGGCGACGGTGAGGCTGAAGTGGCCTTTTTCGACGGCCGTCATCGGGATATCGTACCAGCTCCGGCCCAGGGGATTCTCCTGGCGGTCGACCTGCCGGGTGATTTCCCGGCGCACGGACCTGCCGTGGCCCAGGCTGGTCCTCAGCCAGGCCTGCCCGTCCCAGGACTCGGGCACGTTGAAGTGGAAGGTAACCGTGTCTCCCGCAAAATGAAGTTGCCGGGCGCCGGGCGCCGGAATCTGCTCGATGGCATCGGATTGAACCATAAACCAACCTCATCTTCTAATAACAAGGTGTCCCAATGGAAAAGGAACCGCTGTCGTAAAGGGGCAGAATAGGGTAACTGCTTTTCCCTTGTCAACACGCACTTTCCGGCGTCCCTGCAAAACTTAACGCCTCGCCCGAAAGACAAGGACGCCTGCCGTCATCACCGCCAGGCCGGCGGCCAGGGTTAGCGGAAACCAGAAAAACGTCTCTTTGAAAACAAGATTCTCCACAGCCTGGGCGTTTACATCGACGGCATCGATGCCCCTCTTTTTGACTTCCAGGAGCCCCGCATACACGATCCCGATGAAACCGTAGGAGAGGTTATAGGCCAGGCCCTTGAAACTGAGCACGGTTGCCCGGCGCGATGACGACGCCTGCTGGTTGACGAAATAGCTGACGTAAAAACCCACCATGTAAAGGGCGGAAAAGGCCACCAGGGCCGGCAGCACTCCGGTGTACGGCCAGAAAAACACCATGCCGCACAGGCCGACAAAGGCCGTTGCCGCAGTGGTCCACAGGCAAAAAGCCGGTGAATGGTTTTCCGCGATGCGAAGCGCCAGCCGGGGAATAAACAGCCCTGCCAACGCCATCACCGAGCCGAGGATCCCATAGGTCGATTCGGGCAGATCTACCATGCGGTAGTATTGGCTGGCCAGGGTGATGACCATGCGCAAGATGCCGTCGAAGAGCATGCCGAAGAGGATGACGGCCAGAACAAACGGGGTTTTGAGAATCCATCCGCCGGTGGAAAGGGTCAGTTTGAATGCATCCATGGCCGACCCGCCGAACTGCTCTTCACAGGAGCCATCCGCGTTGGGGTCGGGGCAGATCTCGTCCAGCCGTAAAACCGTGGCGATGGTAAAAAAGGCCAGAATGAATGTCAGGTAAAGGGGAAACCGCAGGGTCTGGTCCTGAGTGAACTGGTAGCCCGATCCGAGCGCGCCCATGATCCGCGTCATCAGGTCCGCATCGTAAACAGCCGCACCCACCGACATGGTGAGGATGAACATGACCGAACGCAGCCGCATCTGAACATCCAGCACCCGCCCCCACTGGTCCGCCATGCCCCTGGCCTGGAGCGCATCATAGGCGATGGCCTCGTCGGCGCCGCTGGCAGCCGCTTCGGCCAGACCGCTGAGCACCCGGTTGACCAGGAAAAAGCTGAACAGCAGCGTGGTGTTGCCCCGCGGCGCAAAACACAGGATCGCCATTTCCACCAGCATGGAAAAGGCGGCGAACACTAGCAGTCGACGCCGACCGACGATGTCGGCCAGGGCGCCCGAAGGCACCTCGGCCATCACGATGGTGGCCGCCCACACCGCGTTGAGAATGGAAAATTGGGCTACGGTGAGCCCGAAATCCAGGAATAACACGGTAAAAATCGGGTAGTAGAACCGGCAGTTGAAGAACACCCGAAAGGCGATGAACATGCGCACATTGTTCACCGAAAACGGTGAAGGTGATGGGTTGTCCGGGGCGACGGTTTTCAGCAGTCTGTCCTTTTGTTTGGTAAATGGCTCTTGGTCAACAAACCTAATGTCTATTATAACACGCAAATTTTCTGGATAAAGGCTGATGTTGGATTATCCGGCGGCGGCGAGGTAAAAATTGACAAAACCCGATATTCTCATTAATGTTTGACTGGTTGTCAGGCCGCGGGAGAAGCCGACAAACGATCGAGCTTTCAGCCCCACCCCATTCATTGACGAGGAGCATATGACCAAGGAAGCGGTAGCCATCTATTGGGACTTCGAAAACCTGCATGCCAGCATCTTCGATGCCCTCAATGGCAGCGGCAGCTATCCGAAACCGGCCAACCGGCATCGGCAGCAGGAGGTTCTGGTAGACGTTCAGGGTCTTTACGATTTCGCCACCACTTATGGCAATGTGGCCATCAACAAGGCCTACTGCAACTGGCACTGGTTTACCAGGTACCGCCAGAGCCTGCTTAAGTGCGCCGTGGAACTGATCCAGCTCTTCCCCCCCGGCGCCCAGGCCAAAAACGGGGCGGACATCAAGCTCTCCCTGGACGCGGTGGAGGATATCCTGCGCTTTCCCCACATTTCGTCCATCATCGTCGTGGGCGGGGACAGCGATTTCATCCCCCTGGCCCAAAAGCTCAAAGCCGCCGGCAAGGACCTCATCGGAGTGGGGTGCAAGAACGCCACCAACCGCCATTGGGCCAACAGCTGCTCGGATTTCAAGTACTACGAAACGTTCGCCCTTGAGCCACAGGATGAGGAAGAGGAAACGGAAACCGCCACCGTCAAGGATGCCGCCGAACTGATCACCAAGGCCATCAAACAGATCGCCCTGAGAAACGGAGACAAATGGGTGCTCAAGGCCGCCATCCGACCGGTGGTCAAGCGGCTGGACCCGACCTTCGACGAAGCCAGCTATGGATGCCGCAGCTTCGCCGACCTGCTGAAAAAGCACAACGACAAATTCCAGATTGAACGGGGCCAGCACGACCATCTGGTGGGTCTGATAGAATAGCTAAAGGATACCCCATGCCCACAAAAATCAACGGCCCGAGCATCATCGACGCGGCGGGCACCCGGCCCAAACGCATCGAAGAATATATCGGACAGGTTAATTCAGGCACCGGTGCGGTCAGCGTTGCCCGCATGATCTCTCCACCCGGATGGCAGGAACCCGGGCAACGCCCCGCGTTCGACGAATATACCGTGGTCCTCAACGGACGGCTCCGGGTGGATTCGGAGGACGGCACGCTGGACGTCCGGACCGGCGAGGCGGTCATCACCCATGCCGGTGAGTGGGTGCGCTACAGCACGCCGGAACCGGAAGGTGCTGAATACCTCGCCGTCTGTCTGCCCGCCTTTACGCCGGCAACGGTTCATCGGGACGATGAATTGGCCTGAAGGCCACCCGTATTGGATCTCAGCCTCGCGTTTTTAACTGTCGCACCCAAAGGGAAAAAATGAAAAATTTCGTGTATCTCGCACTGGCCCTGTGCGTGGGCGGCCTGCTGCCCGTCCAGGGTTCGCTTAACGCCCACCTGGGCAAGAGCCTCAACCACCCGCTTCAGGCCACCTTCATCTCTTTTTTCGGGGCCATCATCTTGCTTTTTTTCCTGCTTGTGATGCTGAACCCACCGCTGCCATCGGTCTCCCAACTCAAATCCACCCCGGCATTTTACTACACCGGCGGCATCTACGGCGTCATTTTCGTCACCACCATCTTGAT
>JAGTUY010000362.1 GCA_018224455.1 Desulfosarcina sp. | reverse complement strand
TGCCCAACCAGCTGAACCTGCCCGACTCGGTCAACATGATCGCCACCGAATACGGCATTGCCTCCCTTTCCGGCAGAACCCTGCGGGAACGGGCCCAGGCCCTCATCGAAATCGCCCATCCCGACGACCGGCCGGAACTGGTCGAAAAGGCCAAGGCGGAACATATCATTTACCCTGACCAGATTTTTTTGGCCGAGAGCGCCCATCTCTACCCGTCGGAAATAAGCGAACGGCACACCTTCAAAAACGACACCATGGTTCGCTTCCGCGCCATCAAACCCTCCGACGAAGAGGAGATGCGCCGCCTCTTTTACCGGTTTTCGGACGAGGCCATCTATTACCGTTATTTCACCCCCATCAAAACCATGCCCCACACCAAAATGCAGGCCTACGTCAATGTGGATTACCGGGATGTGCTTTCCGTGGTCGGTCTGGTGGGACCGCCGGGCCAGGGCCAGATCATCGCCGAAGCCCGCTTTGCCCGGCACAAGGACAAACCCTACGTGGATGTGGCCTTTGTCGTGGATGAGGACTATCAGGGGTTGGGCATCGCCACTTACCTTTACCACATGCTGGTCCGCCTGGCCCGCCAGCGCGGTGCCCGGGGCATGACCGCCGACGTGCTGGCCACCAACCAGGCCATGATCAAGGTGTTCGAGAAGGGCGATTATCCGATCCGCAGCCGCTTCGAGGACGGGGCCTATGCATTGACGATTTCCTTTGATAAAGAGGGTGAAAGCTGAAAGAGAGGCATCACCGATCAGGTTCACCGACGCCATCGACAAACCATCGGATTCGGCAGCCGACTGACACCGGTAGGCCAGATCATGCTGATCGTCTATGCGGCGGTTGACGTTCTGGAATTGAACAGCGGTAAAGGCAACGACGATGATGGCAAACCAACCATTCATTGATCCGGATCTTCTCCGACGCACGTTATCGGGATACGAAGCGGATGGATAGCGCGCGTTGCTCCGTGAGGGTAACATAGGGTTCCGCCCCCCCCCTGTTGCCGACTGGACAGCCATTTGCCCGACAGCTAATTTTCCTCTACACCGCATTATGGGACTCGCATGAAAATTTCCATCCGCATAACCCTTATTTTTGTCATCGTCGGATTAATCTGGGTGACCTATCTGCTGACGACCTCCTCCGCCTACCTGTCGTCCCAGAAAGCACTGCGCCAGCACGCCCATAATATCATGGAAAACATCGCCAACCTGGCCATGCAGGAGTCCTACACCCACCTCAATCATGCTCAGGATGCGACCATCCTGACCAGGCGTCTGCTTTCCGCGGACATCGTCGGCAGCAGTACGAGCACCATCGAAACACTGGAACAGTATTTTTATGACAACATGGCCATCAATCCTCATTTTGCAGGTATTTATCTGGGACTCCCGGATGGCAGTTTTTACGATGTCCGCCGACATGACGGACAGACCCAAAACGGTTTTAGAACCAAAATAATATCAACCGATACGAGTGGGGAAAAAAACACTCATCTGATCTGGCGAAATGCGGACTTTCAAATCGTCACCACCGAAGACGATTCCCATGACGATTATGATCCGCGCAACCGCCCCTGGTATCTTAAGGCGATCAAAGAACAAAACATCGTCTGGACTGATCCATACATATTTTTTTCTTCTCAAAAGCCCGGCATCACCATCGCGGGTCCGTCCTTCGATCAGCAAGGACAACTTAAAGGGGTTATCGGCGTCGATATCGAAATTGATCAACTGTCGACCTTTATCGCCGCCCTCAGGATCGGAAAAAACGGCAAGGCGTTCATGTTGAACCGCAACGGCGATGTGGTTGCCCACCCCGACCTGGACAAACTGCGGCTGACTGAAAATTCCGATATGAATAGGTTTCGTCTGGTTAAAATCAATGAACTGGATGATGCTGTCAGTCGAGAGGCTTTTACCGCACTGGGAACGGCAGCCAGACCTGCTGATTCGAAGGACGTGAACCAGTCCAGATTTGCCAGGTTCAGATTCGGTGGAAACGATTATTCCGCCATGATGACGCCGTTTACGACGTGGGAATGGCCGTGGCTGATTTGTGTGTACCTGCCGGAAGATGATTACCTGGGGGACCTTAAAGCCAACCGACGCCTAAACATGGTTTTTACCTTTGTCATTTCGTTGGTGGCAACGGCAATCGGCCTGTATCTGGCACGGGGCATTATCCATCCAATTTCGGAGCTGGAATCCGAGGCCACCGCCATCAAAAACAGCGATTTCGAAAAAGAAACGATTATCAGGTCATCGTATACGGAAATTCGAGCCACTGCCGATTCATTCCGGTTGATGAAGAACGCCGTCAAAACCAGTCAACAGCGGTATCAAGGCATTTTCGAAAACATCCAGGATGTATATTTCGAAGCGGCCATGGATGGAGAAATCTTGGAGATCAGCCCATCCATCGCCAACGTTTACGGATTTGATCGAAAGCGGCTGATCGGAAAATTTATCGGTGATTATTTGGTTGAAAGGGAGCGGCTCAGAAATCTACAGGATGTATTGTTGCAAAAGGGTCGTGCAGATGATTTCCAAATCGAGTTAAGAAGCAATGAAGGCAAGGTTGCCTACGGATCCATCAACGTAACGCTCATTGTGGACCCGCAGGGGCGCCCGGAAAGAATGATCGGTTCCTTACGCGACATAACCCGTCGGCGGGCCGCCGAAGAGAAGTTGGAAAAGTATCGCGGGCACTTAGAGGACCAAATACGATATCGAACACGCGATTTAGAGAAAATCAACCGGGACTTGACCAAAGAGATTAAGCATCGCCAATCCATCACCGATGCACTTCGTAAAAGAGAAAAAGAATACTTTAATCTCTACAATTTGAATCGTATGGTGACCAACAATGTGCCCGATATGCTCTGGGCAAAAGACCTTGAGGGTCGCTATATCTTTGCGAATCAAGCCATATGCGGCCACCTGCTGATGTGCGGTGATCCTGAAAAAGCGTTAGGCAAGACAGATATCTATTTTTCGGAAAGGGAACGGCAACGGGGATTTGAACATACTTTTGGTGAACTATGCGAGAATTCTGATGAAATAACCTTACACCGCAAGGTGGCGGGACGTTTTTTGGAAGAAGGGCTGGTGAGAGGCGCTTGCATTGCGCTTGATGTTTACAAAGCGCCCTTTGTCGATGAAAACGGGCACATTATTGGAACCGTCGGTTGTGGTCGGGACGTGACCAAGGAAAAGGCCATTGAAAAAGAGCTTCAACACACTGAGGAGCGTTTTAGAGACCTGTTTGAGAACACGTTTGACATGATTCAAAGTGTGGATCAAAATGGCAACTTTATAATGGTGAACAAGGCCTGGTTGAAAACGCTGCAATACAACGAGGAGGAGATTATAGGGCAAAGCCTGTTTAAGGTCATTCACCCGGACCATCACCAGTACTGCCTTGAATTTTTCGAAAAGGTTTCCCAAGGCAATTCGCTGGAAAACATCGAAACGATATTTATAGCCAATAAGGGTGGGTTGGTCCATGTCGTAGGTAATGTCACACCGCGCATGGTTGAAGGAAAGTTCGTTGCAACCCAGGCCATTTTCCACAATATCACCGATCGAAAGCGCAACGAGCAGGAAATCCTCAATGCCCAGGCAAAACTCGAACAGCGCGTTCAGGAGCGCACGGCCGAACTCATCGAAGCCAATGAGTTGCTGCGCATCAAAATAAGGGAAAGCAAGCAGGCTGAAGGGCAGCTAAGCCGTGCCTATGAGGAGTTGAAATCCACACAGGCGCAATTGATCCAGGCGGCCAAACTGGCATCGATCGGAGAATTGGCATCTGGTGTTGCCCATGAACTCAATCAGCCGCTGATGGTGATTCGCGGCAATGCCCAGCTGATCAAAAAAGGGTTTTTCAGCAGAACCATGCCAGGGAAGGATATCGAGGCGTGTGTCCACTTGCTTGAAAGAAACACAAATCGGATGACGAACATGATCAATCATTTGCGGAGCTTTTCACGGCAATCGCAATCAGAATTCACCGCAGTGGATGTGAATGCCGTTCTCCAAGACGCCCTGTTGATGATCGAGGAGCAATTGCGATTACGGTGCGTTGCCGTCAATAAAAAGTTTGACCTGAATTTGCCGAAGATAGTTGGCGATGCCAATCAGCTGGAACAGACATTTCTGAATTTATTGACCAATGCAAGAGATGCGATCGAGAATAAAAAAAACCAATCCCTTGCGGCAGACGATGAACATGATGGAGAAGGCCATGAAATTTCAATCCAAACGCAACGATCGACAAAACACAAGGAAATGGTCGAAGTGGTTGTCCAAGACAGTGGCTGCGGAATCATACCTGAAAATGTGGATAAAGTCTTCGACCCCTTTTTTACCACCAAACAGGTTGGCCAGGGAACGGGACTTGGCCTTTCCATCAGCTATGGCATCATTCAAGACCATGGTGGAACCATCGACATTTACGACACCAGCCCTGAGGGCACTGTATTCAGGATTGCACTGCCCATAGCGTCCCATAAAATTTAATCATTCTCGTCAACCCATCAGCAAACCAAGCGAAGAGTTATGAAAACAAAAATTCTCATTGTGGACGATGAAATCGATGTTCGTAAAACGATAGAAACCGCGCTGAAACTCGAAAACTACATGGTAAAAAGTGCCGCCTCCGGCGAAGCGGCCATCGCATTGCTGAAGCAGGAAGCCTTTGACCTGGTCATCACGGATATCCGGATGCCCGGCAAAGATGGTGTGGAAGTGTTGCGGCAAACCAAGGAGATTGATGACACCGTTGAGGTCATTATCCTCACCGGATATGCCAGTATCGAAAACGCGATTGAAACCCTTCGAAACGATGGTGCATACGACTATCTGACAAAACCATTGGAAAGCATTGACGCCCTTTTGCTCTCCGTCGCCCAGGCGCTGGAACATCGCACGCTGCGTAACATGAACAACCAATTGACGTTTGAATTGCAGCGCCAGAATAAAGAACTGCAGCAGGTGCAGGCGGCGCTGGTTCAAAGTGAGAAACGATTTCGCACCATTGCGACCATTACGTCTGATTATTTTTATTCGCTATCCATGGCCACCGACGATTCTTTTGAGGTGGAATGGATCGATGGCGCGTTTGAGAAGATAACCGGTTACACCGGAGAAGCAATAAAAACCGAGAGGGACTGGGCTCGTCT
>JAGTUY010000361.1 GCA_018224455.1 Desulfosarcina sp. | reverse complement strand
TTCGGGCAGGCGCCCGCATCCTCCGGCGGTACCCATGAATTCTTTATCAGCCAAGATGGGAACGCTTATTTTGATGAGACCGGCATCACATTCGCCGATTACCGGTTTTCGGGTTTTTTGGGCCTGAGCCATGAAGTGTTGATTGGCCGGCGCGCATATCGCAGCCAGTGAATCTGGGTTCGCCTTGATTTGCGGGCACAATCGATTACACCAGCGGGGCTTTCCCGTAACCCCGGTTCCTGAACGGTCGAATACGGCGCTGTTGATCGCAAACCGGTCAAAAAGCGTTTTTTCGAATTGAACCCATCCTTGCTTGGACAAGATGTCAGTCAACGCCATCGGTGTATATCTCCTTTTCAGCATCAACGAACCGGTAGCAAGCCGATTGCTCACGAATTGTTTGAACCTCCTAAGCCGACGCGATGTCCCTGCGAGCGGCCATATCCACCAATGTTCGTTCCCTGACTTTGTCGATTCCGAGCGCTTTGCGTTTCCTGTCGATGTGGGCAATCATTTTGCGGGCATGCTTCACCGGGGGAATCCCTACGGTTTCACATACCTCTGTCAGGCCGGGACCGCAGAATACGGCTGCCGATTCAGGTGTCAGCAGTCCTTCCATGGCACAAGCAATGCCATTGCACCCGGTGGTCAAGACGATGACATCGTTTTTGATCAGTTCCTTAACCACCTGGATGTGACCTTCGTTATGACGCGTACGGGCATTGTTACAGCCAACGACACCGGCAATGCCGCGAATGCGGCCGTTGATGATATTGTCGTTCAGGGTGTAGTAGCTTCCGCGAAACGTGCCGCCTAAATGGTACTGAATTGACTCGACACCGAATCCGGCCACCTGTATTCCTTTTTGTTTGGGAATCATGACATCGGAGTCCCGGTTCTCAAAGTTATCGATGGCGATTTTGACGATACGTTTGGCATCTTCCATGGCATGGTGCTCATTAAAAGCAAAGCGTATGCCAGCTAAGGTAGTCGATGAAAAAATTTTTAATAGCTAAAGATTATAGATGGTTGTATGTTTTTTGGGTGGGTTGGCGGGGAGGTTTTTCAACACGACAGTCGCAATGGTGCAGCGGTAGGCGATGCTATCGCTGCGAACCTGCGTTAGTCTTGATGCGAGCCGGTCTTTTTTGAGCGGCCGTCGATTTCAGGAAGATCGATGCTCAGGCGTTTGATTTTACGGAAAAGCGTACTTTTATGCATGCCCAATTCCTTGGCCGCAGCCAACCGGTTGTATCGGTTGCGCTTAAGCGCATTGACGATGGCAATGGCTTCGGTGGCGTCGAGCGTGTGGGTCAAGGGGTCGCATGTGTTGGAAGGCGGGGGGTGGGGGGAGAAACCGCCCGGTAGGTGGCGTGCCTGAATGGTGCCGGCACTGCAAAGGACGAAGGCGTGTTCAATGATGTTTTCAAGCTCCCGGATATTCCCGGGATAGTTGTGACACATTAAAATCTTAAGGACCTCGTCATCCACACCGCTGATCGCTTTGCCGCGCAGCATGTTCATTTTTTCGATGAAGTGTCCGATCAGCAGGGGAATGTCCTCTTTGCGTTCACGAAGGGGGGGGAGGTGCAGTCGAACCACGTTGATGCGGTAGAACAGATCCTGGCGAAATTCACCCGTGGCGACCCGATCGTCAAGGTTCCTGTTGGTCGCGGCGATTACCCGCACGTCCGATTTGACCTTTTCAACGGCCCCAAGGGGCACAAATGCATGCTCTTCCAGCACCCGCAGCAGCTTCACCTGAAAGGCGGCGCTGGTATCCCCGATTTCATCCAAAAGGATGGAACCGCCTGCAGTGGCTGCAAAGTAGCCGGGCTTGTCCTTCACGGCGTGGGTAAAGGCACCGGACTTGTATCCGAACAGTTCGGACTCGAGCAGGGTGTCGGGCAGCGCGCTGCAGTTGATGGCCACAAAGGGTTTGTGTTTGCGTGGACTGGCATCGTGAATCGCACGGGCCAGCAGTTCCTTGCCGGTACCGGTCTCCCCTTCCAATAGCACCGTACTGCCGCTTTCCGCCACCATCGGCAATATGGCCAGAATTTCATGCATGGCGGCGCTGCGGCTGACAATGTCACCGATTTGAAAACGGCCGTCCAGCCGCTTGCGCAGCGCTTCGACAAGACTGTGATCCCTGAAGGTTTCCACGCCACCCAACACCTCGCCGTTCTTGTTTTTCAGCGGTGCCGTGGAGACCGCTATGGGAATGCGCTTTTTGGCGCTGTTGACGATATAGGTCGACGTATTGGTGAGGGACGTGCCTTCCTTCATCGTCCGCTTCAGGGCGCAGTCGTCCTCGCACATATTGGAGCGGAAGACCTCCCAGCAATGACGGCCGATGGCCTCGTGCCGGTCGATGCCGGTTATTTTTTCGGCAGCACGATTGAAAGACATGATGCGCCACTGGTGGTCAACGGTGAACACGCCATCGGAAATGCTTTCCAGAATGATGTCGGTGACGTTGTCCGGAATGGGGGCGAGTTTTGTTGGCTTTTTCATGGCGGCCTGCGTTGGTTTTGATCGGCAACCCAATCCACGAGGGGTCGTCGCGTTGAATGCCAATATCATATGCATACCTTCTTCGGTTGGCAAATTCCAGCTTGGTTTTTAGTGCGAGCCAAGGCGCCCGAACAATTGAACGTCGCGGGTGGGGTGGTGGTGGTCTGGCCGGTAACTGTTGAAATAATTGAGTTATTTAACCATGCGCAGGTGGTGTTGGCGGCGACGCCATTCATTGAAGGCGTTGAGGTGGGACAAGAGGTCCCGGCACTCCATCCTGAGCATCTTTATGTGCCAGATGCTAGACGGTGAGATGCGGGCGCTGAAGATGTCGAAGATACTGCCGTGACCGCAAGGATCCATGGCCTTCAACTGGTCGACCAGTTTTTCAACCCTGGGGAAATAGTCGTTGATATCGATGGGGTTCTCGATGATTTCAGCAGCCTGGGCTTTCAGATCCCGGTAGGTTCGGGGGTGTTGTGTCACGGCCGCCCGGGTTGCCGCCAGCGCCTTTTCCCATCGGGCTTCCAGTTCTTTTACGGTCAGGCAAATGCTCATTGTACGGTTCCAGTTGGTTCCCCTGGGATCCCACATCCACCGGGACCCCAGGGGAAAAATACTACATGGCGGTTTCCGGGTGAAAGACGTTGACTTCTTTCAAGTCCTCACCCAGGTACTCACGTTCATTGGGACCCAATATGCCCAGGGAGAGACAAATCAGGGTCCACAGGTGAACCACGGGGTAGCCCCCGCCGTAATGTTCGCTGAGTTCATGGATCTGAGCGTGGCAGTTGTGGCAGCCGGCAATGCAGTAGTCGGCACCGGTGGCTTTGATCTGCTGATCTTTGATCTCGCCGTACTTGAGGCGCTGTTCTTTAAAGCCGGATTGCAGGAATCCGCCGCCGCCACCGCAGCAGAAGTTGTTGGAGCGATTGGGCTGCATGTCGATGAAATTCTCTTCGCCGACCACGGATTTGACCACAAAGCGAAGATCCTCAGCGATGGGGTCGCCGTAGCTTTTGCGGACGATCTGGCAGGGGTCCTGCACCGTAAACTTGATCTTCAGGTCCTTGTTCCAGTCGGCGTTGACCTTCAGTTTGCCCTCACGAATCCAGCGGGCGTAATACTCATAAATGTTTTTGACTTCAAAATTGTGCTCGAGGTTGAATTTTTTCAGTCCGGCCCGGACCGAGAAGGTCACGTGCCCTCACTCGGTGTTGAGGAACGTTTTCACCCCCAATTTGTTGGCCTGGTTGACGGTCGTGCGGGTAACTTTTTCCCAGGCGTCGTTGTCTGCCAGGAACATGCAGTAGTTCTCACCGGCCCAGCCGGCGCTGCCGTAAGTCCAGTCCGCCCCGGCAAGGTGAAGGATCTTCCACAGCGGGACCAGTTCATCGGGTTCGGTGACCGGCTCGCGTGAATTCTGGTTCAGGAAGAACTCAGCCCCCTCTTTATCGATGGGTGCCTGCATATCGGCAAATTCGGGCTGTGCTTCCTGATACTCTTCAAGGACATCCTCCACAACGAAGACGAAATCATCGGGTGCGGTGCCCATGGCGCTGGTGCTCTCATTTCTAAGGGCCATGTCGCAGGATCCCAGAATGCCTTTGGGCCTCTCTTCTCTCGGCCTCAGCCCCCGGGCGTTGTAAACCAGCTGCGGGATGTCGATACTCATCGGGCAGACATAGATGCAGCGCTGGCACATGGTGCACATCCAGGGCCAGTCCGATTTGGCGATCTCTTGGTCCAAACCGAGTGCGGCCATGCGCAGGAACTTTCGCGGGTCCATACCATCAAGACCGGTTGCCGGACATCCGGAAGAGCACGCCCCACAGGTGAGACACAGATTTAAGTTACCGCCTTCCGGCAAAATCTCCTTGACCTTGTCCATAAAGGTGTTCCGCTTTTTACCGCCCAACTGAATGACATCATCATTCATCGATTGCGCCTCCTGTTTCAATTTAGGGTTGTCGTCTGCAATTTAATTCAAGTTATCGTGCTCAGGGTCCGATATGGGGTTTAGGGTATTATTCGGCGACCACCTTTGGCAGGGCAGAGCGCCTGTTGCCTATCCCAACCCGTAAAGCATAAAGCGTGCCTGAACCCTTAACGTCAGGGGTTTTAAAAAATAATGTATTTCCAGATAGATAAAAATGGAATGGGAAAACGGTCTCGCCAGAGCGTCGCAAACTTGCAT
>JAGTUY010000360.1 GCA_018224455.1 Desulfosarcina sp. | reverse complement strand
GGTTTTTAAAAGGAGGAGATATGCATCTGAAAAACGTTAAGATGGTTGTGAAGATGATGAGTATGCTTCTGGTGGCCACGGTTTGCTGCTCATGTGCCAAGCAATCCTACATTGACGTTGACTATCGTCTGCCTTCCGCTGCAGACACCTTGACAGGACGCACCGTTTTCGTTGAAACCCTTGATCTTCGGAGTGATACGGAGATTTTCAACAAACGGGCCAAAGAAAAATTCGAGCACTTTACGGGTCTGTTTGCCCTGATCATAGAAACGCCGGATAATCAGCAGAAGGTCTTGGGGGCCTATGAATTGCCGATGCTGTTCGATGCGGCCCTTAAGCAGCGATTGAAAAAGATGGGGGTGGGGATAACCGGTGAGTCGTCACCGGGAGTGGCCCAGTTCCAGATCAGAATCAACCAGTTTAAAATCAACCTGGTCGGCCAGAAATGGATGGCGGATGTCAGCTATGAGACCAGCCTGACCCAAGACACGCAACTGGTTGCCCGGGAGGTGGTTACCGGAAGTGCGGAGCGGCTGAAGGTGATGGGACGTGGGGGTGCAGAAAAAGTGATCGGCGAGATATTCACGGATATGATCAACCGGCTGAATATAGGAGGGTTATTTCAGCAGGCCAAACGTTGAGAACAGTTATTCGATACCATACCGCTTCATTTTGCTTAACAGCGAGGGGTGGCTGATCTCAAGCATATTGGCCGCATGGGTTCGATTTTCGCCTGTTGCAGCGAGCGCCTTGCGGATCATCCTGTCCTCCAGTACTGCTTTGGCGGCTTTCAATGAGAACCCGTCATACCCGCTGTCCCTTGGATCCGGATTCGACGTCGCTGCTTTGCCAAAAACAAAATTATCAAGTTCCAGGGTACTGCCGTCCGCAAGGACGATGGCACGCTCGATGGCATTTTCCAATTCTCTGATGTTGCCCGGCCAGTCATGCTGCATCAACGCAGTCATGGCTGCAGATGAGATATTCGTGATGCTGCTGCCAAGGCTCTTGTTGAAGCGGTTGATAAAAAATTTGCACAGCAGGGGAATATCCTCCGGCCGATGCCGCAGCGGAGGCAACGTGATGGGAACCACGTTGAGGCGGTAGAACAGATCCTCCCTGAAATGGCCCGAGGCCATTTCCTTTTCCAAGTCCTTTGAAGTCGCCGCAATCACCCGCACATCAACGGCACTGGATTTTCCCCCGCCCACCGGCCGAATTTCGCTTTCTTGAAGCACACGCAGCAGTTTGGGTTGCAGGGAAACCGGAATATCGCCAATCTCATCCAGAAAGAGCGTCCCCCCTTCCGCTATTTCGAAAAGGCCCTGCTTGTCTTTATCGGCACCGGTAAACGCACCTTTGACATGACCGAACAATTCGCTTTCCATGAGGCTCTCCGGTATGGAGGCACAGTTTACCGGGACCATGGGGCTGGACCGCCGGTCACTTTCCCGATGAATCCCTTGGGCCACCAGTTCCTTGCCTGTGCCGCTCTCACCGGTGATCAGCACCGTGCTGTCAAACCGGGCCACTTTCAAAGCCATGGAAAAAACGGTCTGAATGATGGGGCTCCTGCCGACCATGTTTCCAAACGAGAGATCGCCGCCGATGCGCCGGATTCGGTCTTTGAGTTCAATGTTTTCCTTTTTTAGTCGCTCCCGTTCTTCCGCTTTTTTGATCGTCAGGCGGATTTCTTCATTTTTAAACGGTTTTGAAACAAAATCGTAGGCACCGAGTTTCATGGCATCGATGGCCATGTCGATGCTGCCATAGGCTGACATCATGATTACGGTGGTTGAAAATAGACGATCGCGTCCTGCTTTTAGAAATTCCATGCCGCTCATCCGCGGCATTTTCACGTCGCAAAGAACAAAATCAAATTGATGGTCGGTTATTTTTTCAAGTCCCTCGGCGCCATCTTTGGCCGTATAAATGGAATAACCGTAACGCGTAAGCATCGTTTGAAGCATGTGGCGCATATTTTCTTCATCGTCGATGATCAGGATTTTTTTTTGTTTTTGATTGGTTTCCATAAGCACCTGTCTATCTATCGGTACCGTTTTCGTCACCATCCTTGGCCAGCGGCAACACGACCTGGAAGACGGCCCCCACTTCTTGGTTGCCGGATACGGTGATGCGGCCACCCAGTTTTTCGACGATCATGAATGAAACACTGAGTCCGAGCCCCGTGCCTTTGCCGGGCGGTTTGGTGGTAAAAAAGGGATCGAACACATGCGGCAAATGCGAGGGGTGGATGCCGGGCCCGCTGTCCTGAATCGTCACCTTGATAAAACCACCATGGGATTCGCCGGGCAAATCGCTGTCACCAGTCGTGCATTCGGTAATCATCTTTATCCGTGCATCCTTGCATGCATCACCGCTTAGCGCATCGACCGCGTTCAACAGGATGTTCAAAAAGACCTGTCGGAGCCGATCGGGATCAGCAAAAACGATATCGTCGGAGGCGTCAAGATTCGATTCGAAAACAACGGCATCGGCCGCCGGCTGGTAGCTGAGAACCACAATCAGGTCATTGAGCAGTTGGTGAATGGACATCGCCTTTGATTCACCAACGGAAGATCTGGACATGTCGAGCAATTGTCGAATGATATGGTTGATCCGCGTGATCTCCTTCTCCGACCTGGCGATAAAGTCGTTTCGTTCCTCAGGTGCCAGATCTGTCTGTTTCAGCAGATCCAGATACCCCAATACAATTCCGATGGGGTTGCCGATTTCGTGGGCGATGCCCGCGGTCAACCGACCCACGGTGGCCAGTTTTTCGGCCCGGATGACATCGTTTTGCGCCTTCTTAAGTTCCACGTTGGCGGCCTTGAGTGAGCCGATGGTCTCCTTCAGCACGCGCTTGTCCTCGGCAATGCGATCCAGCATTTTGTTCAGCGAAGAGGAAAGGACCGAAAACTCGTTGTCTTCTTTTCGGACGGAGAAGAACAGGGTGTCTTCATCTTGATAGCTCTCCGCACGTTTGGCCAGCCTTTTCAGCGGCCTGAAATAGACCCTTGTGAGTTGGCGGTTGCCGAACAGCGCAAAAAAGAAGCTGTTAATGACCACAAAAATCAAGGATATTTTTTGTATCCTGTGAAAATCCTGATAGACATTTGTCAGGGAACTCTCGAACCCCCCGGCAGCGACAGTTGTGCCATTTGATAGGATGGGATAGGTAAGAACCACCGACTCATGCTGCAAAAAAAGCAAGCCAACCGTTTTCCCCGCCTTTCGAGTGGTCGCCAAACCTGTTTTCAGGGTCTGATAAACCGCTTTTTCCAGCGCGTTCGGCATCTCCATCGGGTCGCCATCCATCTGTGTAATCGCGGACGCCGTGGCAAAAAAAAACCGGTCGCCTTGGGGCAGCAGGTTTTGGTCCATCGCCGGAATAGGCGTCGCCTCGTTGATGGGAAACCGATGCTGGTTTTCACAGGCAATCGCCAGAGCAGATCGTTTTTGATCAATATATCGCGAAACGGTTCTTTCGAGAAAAATAAAAAGCACCAACACATCGATAAATAGCATGGACAAGAAGAACAATATCCAGAATTGAATAAAGACCCTGTTTTTAATCCCTCGAAAACCCATATAAAGCCCGATTGGTGAAAAAAAGGTGATCTTTTGTAAAGGCGTGTAACCGTAAATGATGGTGAGACCTTATCACAGATCGAAAAAAGGAGGAAGATCGGAAAATGGGCGGCGGGGTAAAAACGACACAGCCCGCTCCCTAAAGCGCCGGGAACGAGCTGCGCTGAAGAAG
>JAGTUY010000359.1 GCA_018224455.1 Desulfosarcina sp. | reverse complement strand
GTCCATGGGGCCCTATTCAAAGGTTTGCTTTGAGCGGCGCTCTCGCTCGCAGTCATATATAAAGTTCTCCAGACTGAAGAAGTTGAGGCTACCCAACGCACCCATGGCGTGGCGGACAATATGAACTCCGTATCTACGAAGTGAATTGCGGCTCAGTTCAGACTCGGAAACGGCCTGGAGCGTTACATCCGTTAAACTGGTACTGCTGCCGGACTGTGCTGATGGAAATCCGGTGATCCAGGTGTTCACCCGGGCCATGGCCGCATTGATCAACGGTTGGTGTGGCGAGGTATACGAGAGGTCGCCGCCAACCTCGGTGACGCCGGGAATACCTCCGTGCATGCAAAAAACGCCCGGATTGACCGTCTGCGCAACAACCATCATGAACAGCACCTGCGCATGAATCTGAGTAAGCAAGGATTCCGGGCTACCGCCACCGGACATGCCGGCAATGGTCAGGTCCAGCAGCAGCAGGTTGTTGCCCGTTCTAGCGCTACGCAAAAAGGGTTCCACCATGGTATTCATCGGTGCCAGCGAGGTGATCAGGCTGGTGCCATCGACCCAGTGGCTTTTGTCCTTGAGGAAGGTTGCCTCGTCGTCAGCCATCTTATTGGTGGCGATCATCTTGAGACCTGGAAAATGCTTTTCCATCAATTGCGCCACCTCAAAAAGCGAAATGCTTTTGTCATTGGCCACAGGTAAACTGAAGATACCGACCACATCCTGCTGCTCGCCAACGACCTTGGCAATGTATTCGTATTCCTCGCGACTGGCCGCGCGCAGTTCATCGTCCGTGGCACGCTTGAGAAAGGGCGGTGTGGCACCTGTGCCAAAGGTGTTAAACCCTGGATCGCCGGGCATCTCACGAGGTACTTGATCCAGGCAGCGATCGATATAATCTCTCCTAAGTGGAATGAAAATTGCCGTTTCGTTGTCAAAATCCACGGCATCAGCTTCGATGAGAATGTCCATCAATGTCTGATTTTCAGCGATATTCACGCCGATCTCGGTCAGCACCCGTTTGCCGTTTTCGTCGATACGCTGGTAAATAGCCTTCTCGGCGATCAGATCGTCCATGTCCTCCATGCGCCAGCGGATTTTTTCCAGAGCCTGTTCGTCGGTAGCATGTTCCAGGATATCTGCATACGTGGCTTTGGCTTTTTCGAAATCGGCGTCCTTTTCGAAAAGAATCCCCTCGTTAAGTCTGGCTTCAGCCTGTTGGTTCATCACAATCCTCCTTTTTTCAAGAGTTGTCGGCAATAGCTGCCGCCATCTATTTTCTGCTCGACGGGCTTGGATTCCTATCCGTGCCTGGAACGACTACATCCGGCCGGCTCGCCACATCAGTTGGTCCGTTCGATTCCGACACCTGATTTAGGCCTTTGAAGGTTCCGCAGGTGACCAGCAACAGCAGAAACATCATCGGGAAGGCCGTGGCGATGGAGGCGGTCTGAATGGCTTTCAAGCTACCCGCACCAGCCAGAACAGCGGCAACGGCACCGAGGGCGATTCCCCAAAACGCCCTGAGGTTACGGTTGGGCGTCTCTTGGCCGGAAACAAACATCGCCAGAGACATGGCCGCCGAATTCGCACTTGTCAGGAAAAAGGTGGTGATTAAAAAAAAGAGAAAAATTGATAGGAGTCCCGTCATGGGAAGGTTCTGCGCGATGGCAAAAATAGCGCTCTCCACGCCATGCTCCTGCAAGGTAGGGGTAACATCGAATTTGATGCCGGTCCCGCCGATAACGCCGTACCATAGAAAATCCCCAAAGGTTGGCAGCAACAAGGTCGCCGCAACCGTTTGGCGGATGCTGCGGCCTCGTGATATGCGGGCGATGAAAACGGCCACAAACGGCGCCCAACTCATCCACCACGCCCAGTAAAACACCGTCCATGATCCGATCCAATTGCCTTCAACCCCCGGTGCCGTGTAAAGGCTCATGGGCAGAAAGTAGAGCAGGTACTGTCCGATGGCATTGGTTGTCAGATTGATTAGAAAGATCGTGGGACCAAAGATGAGGACAAAAAACCAGACACCCACGAACACCCACATATTTACGTCGCCAATGAATTTAACACCTTTTTCGATACCGGTATAGACGGCGATGGTGAAAATGGCGGTTAGGATACCAATGATAATGTAGATGCTCCAGGCGCCGAGTTCCACGCCATACTGGAATTTCAATCCGCTGGAAAGCTGCAGGGCGACAAGGCCCGTCGTGGTCGCCAGACCGCCGAGAGTGGCGAATACGGAAAAGATGTCGAGTATCTTTCCCCAGGGACCGTGAATTTTCTCTCCTATTACGTAGTAGAAAGCACTTGAAAATTTTAAGGGCAGGTCCTTTGTGTAGCAGGCGTGTGCGAGCGGAATGGTCAGCATGGCGAAGATGGCCCAGGCACTCAACCCCCAATGGAAAAACGAATAGGTCATCGCATTGGCACCGGCTTCGGCGGTCTTGGCTTCGCCACCGAAAAATGGGGGTGGCGTCATGAAATGGTAGGCCGGTTCCGCCGGACCCCAGAAAACGATACCGGCGGCGATGGCCGAACCGAAGAGCATGGCGAACCAGGAGAAATCGGAAAATTCCGGTTCGTCTTCAGCATGGCCAAGTTTGACACGGCCGTATTTGCCGAGCATGAGGACGAAGCACCCTGAAACGAGTACAAAGGCGGTGATTAGGTAAAGCCAGCCCCAGTTTCCGGTGGTCCAGCCAAATACGGCATTGATCACCAGATTCATGCTTTCCGGAAGAATAATCGACCAGAAAACAAAAGCGATGGTTATCGTCGCCGACACCCAAAATACAATCGGATCATACGCTTTTTCGGCTGATTCTGTTTTCATATAGCTCCCACTTCCTGAGAATTATCTAATATTTGGCAATGGTTGATTGATAGTTACTTCAATAGAAGGTGAATGTTAAATAATTGGCTATTGCGAATGTTGAGACTATTTAAAATTATTGAAGAAACACAACAACCAACCAGCTTGTGCAAGGTTAATTCGATGCGGAACGATGTGTTGCAGGGGCGACTGGCTGGTTTGTAGGGGCGAAAGATTTTTAGCCCCTACGGGAACCCCCGCACGATTAAATAATACCGGCTTCGGATTTCTTAACCCAGCCGATTTTGTCTTCGGTATAGCGGATGAGCAGGTGTGTGTCGGTTTCTCGTGCGATGCGCACTTTGGTTCCGGCGTGCAGGACGAAGAGCTGGGTGTCGGTGTCGGTGAAGCCCGAGCGGACGGGCACCTGTTCGGGCAGAATAATCGCATGCCGCACGTGGACGGCTTCGACATAGTTGACAGCGGCCGTGGCGCTGAAGACCGCCGTGGCGGCGGCAATCAGGATGACGGAGGGGCGCAGGAGGCGTTTTTTCCGGACAACCAGAACCGACAGGGCAACCCACAAGGTGGCATTGAGGATAAGTGCCAGCCAGCGGACCGTTGAAGGACTTAGCTGGTATTTCCAGAAGAAGAGGATGCGCAGCAAAGGGGAGTCCTTTTCGCCCCGTTCATCTTTAGTCATGGTCAGGGCGTAGTCGTAGTTAAAACGCAGATCCGGGTCATCCGGAATATGTTTCAAGGCCCGTTCATACCACATCAGGGCGCGGCCCAGATCATCGTTTTTCAAATAGGCGTTGCCCAGGTTGTAGAAGAGCTTGCCGTTGTCCACCCCGCTGTCAGCGAGGTTTTCGAAGGCGGCGATGGCGGCCGGCCAGTCCCCCTTATGGAAGGCTTCCGTACCCTCCATGAAGGTGCGCACGGTCGGTGATGCCGGAACGGAGGCGGCACCCGCCAGGAATAGCAAAAAGCTTGCAGCCGTGAGCAGCCATGCTTTCATCGGGTCAGCCTCCTTACCGCCTGCCGGGTTTGCTCCAGCAGATCCTCCCGTTTTTGCGTGTCCAGTTTGCCGCCGGAGTAGTTGAAGGATTCGATCGTTTCCAGGAGCCGTGCCGTGGCAGTGGCATCGTCCGCACCCCATCCGATTTCCAGCAGCCTTTCGCTGGCCTCCGACCAGGTGAGCGATGTGCCCATCACCCCCTGCCGGGCGAGAATGGCCGATACCAGCGCCCGGTAAAGGGTCGAAAGAAAGTCGGCATCCGTGAGATCGGATGAGGCGGCGGATTTAAGCGCATGCGTGGCCCGGTCGGCCATGGTTCGACCCGGTGAGTCGTCCTTTTGGACCATCTGCATGACGGCCCTGACGGCCAGAAACAGCAGCGCGGGTATCGCCAAGAAAAGGCCGAACCACCTAATCGGAAGGGATCGTTGGGGTTTCAGGGCCTCCAGCCCCTCTTTCAGCGGGAGGATGTCCCGGCCGGTGAACTCGACCCGTTTCTTAAGCGAAGGGGGTTGCACGGGGGCGCCCCGGAACACATCAATATCGACCGCCGCCGTCTCGGAAGGCGAAACGGTGACATCGAAAGCTGATGTAGAGACGTCACGGTACCCCCCGGATGCCACGTCGAAATAGGTCAATTCGATGGGGTCGATGTGGTATCGACCCGGCTGCACGGGAACCAGGGCCGTGCGGAAGATTTTGTTGCCTGAATAACCCTGGGGGCCCGGTTGGATCTGTGCTTCGGGGTTGTCGGCATAGGCCTTGAATTCAGCCGGTGAGGGAACGGCCGGTTCAGGGGTATCCATGATGTTGCCGGTGCCACTGACGGTGACGGCCAATGTGGTTGAATCGCCCACCCGCAATTCCGTCTTGTCAAGGCTGGCGGCAATCTCAAACCGGCCCACCAGACCGGAAAAGGGGGCCCCCGGCGGTTTGGGCGGCAGATCCTTCACATGGACCGTAATGGGTTCTGTTTCCAGGATGCGGGTGGTCATCTGGCTGCGTCCGAAAAAAGCGTCCATGCCCGAGAAGGGCCGCGGCCGGAGGTTGCGCTGCAGCATCCCCACCTGAAGCACCGCCGGTTCGATCTCCAATGTGCCCGTTTTTATCGGCACCAGGACAAACACCACCTCCGTTACGATGAACTCCCGTCCGTTGATCACCGTTCGATGGGATTGGCGTTCTTCCAGTTCCTCGGCAGTGAACCCATTGAATTCCGGGGCCTGGAACTTGGCGTCGGCCACCTGCACGGCGTTGAAAAGCCGGAAGGTATAGACCAGCTGCTGACCGACCCACGGCGCCGGCTCCGACACCCCGGCGGTTACGTAGACATCTCGTTGACCACTGTCGACCGGGGGTTCCCTGGAAATTGTGACACCGATGGGGGTTGTATAATGAATCTTGCCGTCGATCGTCACCGGGATGGCCGGGATGGTCAAACCGCCGGCGGTTAAAGGGATCAGGACATAGTTGTGGATCAGCTGCCGGGAGGTGCGGCCGTTGATCATCTGGAAGCTGCTGCTGGTTCCGCGGGAGAGGGTCTTGAAATCGACAAGCCCGGAAAGGTCCACGTCACCCTCGCCGCCGTCGATGGTTATCTGCAGGGCGATGGACTCCCCCACGCTGGCCTGGTTGCGGTCCACCACGGCGCGCACGCTGGCGGCGTCGGCGAACCCCGCGGCCGCCAGCAAAATTATTACGGTGATGGTTAGCGTTTTTTTCACTGATATTCTTATAAAAAGTAGCTTTGCGACGCCGTCGCCATTACCAGTCTTTCTCCACCGCCCGTTTGCCGGTGGCCGGCATGAGGGCCCGGCCCGGTTGATCCTGCAGGCGGTTCAGCACCCGCTCCGCCTGCTGAGGGTCGCCAGCCGGCTCACCCGACTGGGCCGATTGCGGTTGAGGTGATTGTTGCCCATCGTTTTGGGGTTCATCGGTCCGGGTCGGCTGCTGTTTCTGTTGCTCGTCGATTGCATCGCCAAAATCGGGGCGTTGCTGCTCCTGTTCGCCACCCGGTCGGTTTTCCCGGGCGTCATCCCGTTGCTGCTGCTGCTGTTCCTGATCCTCAGTTGATTGCGTCTCCCCATCTTGCTTGGGTTTGGGTTCGTTCTCCTGGTCCTGATCTTTTGTTTCCTGATTCTTCTGACCGTCTCCCGACTGTTGCTGTTGCTGCTCCATGACCTTTTTCACGAAGGCCATGTTCTCTTGGGTCTGGCGGTCGTCGGGGTCGATGGCCAGCGCCGCCTCATAGTGGCCGATGGCCTCCTTGGCCTTGCCCCGCCGAAATTCGGCGTTGCCCAGGTTGTAGAGGGCCTTGCGTTTCAACTGGGCGTCGTCGGTCTCCAGCGCCTGCTTGTAGTGTTCAGCGGCCGCATCGAATTTGCCGGTTTTATAGTAGGCATCGGCTACATTGTAAAGCGTTTCAGGCTTGTCCGGGGCGTTGAGCTGGGCGTCGATGAAGTGCTTGAGGGCCTGTTCGAAGTCCCCTTTCTCATAGGCGGCAATACCGTCTCGGGTGTCGCTGCCCTCGGCCGATGGCGGCGGTACGAGCATCAGCGCAGCCAGCAGCGGGATAAGCATGGTTTTACGGCTAACGGGGAGGATCAACTCGGCCACGAGGCAGAGCAGCGCCAGGGCCAGGGGCCACTGGAAACGATCCTCCCAGACCTGCTTGCGTCCCGAGGAGACGGTTTTGGCTTCCATCGTCCGGCGGATTTCATCGGTGTAAATGGCGTCGAGGTCCATGTCTCCGGCCACAGAGCGCACGTAGGTGCCACCGGTAGCCACGGCCATTTTCTTGAGCATGTTTTCATCCAGACGGGAGAGCACAATTTGCCCGGAACGATCCTTTTTAAAGCCGCCGGCAGGTTCAGGGATCGGCACCCCGTCGCTGCTGCCCACGCCGATGCAAAACAGTTTGATTTTATTTTCTTTCAAGGTTTCGGCAGCCATCAACGGGTCGCCGTTACCCGTGTTTTCACCGTCGGTGATCAGGATCACCGCTTTATCCGAAGCACTTTTCGGATCGAAGCTGTCCAGGGCCTCGGCCAGTGCCCCGGCAATGTCGGTGCCGCCCACCGGGAGATAATCGGGCGAGAGGGAATCCAAAAACAGATTGAATGCATCGTAATCCAGGGTCAGCGGACACTGCAGGAAGGCCGTGCCGGCAAAAGCCACCAACCCCACGCGGTCACCTTGCAGCATGGCCAGCAGGTCGAACACTTCACGCTTGGCACGCTCCAGGCGGGTCGGCTGGATGTCGGCGGCGGTCATGGAGCGCGAGCAGTCCAGGGCGATGATGATGTCCACCCCCTGCTGGCGAATCTCCTGCCAGCGATAGCCGTATTTGGGTCCGGCCAGGGTCACGGCGGTGAAGAGCACCGTGCCCATGAGCAGGAATGTTTTGACCCACCGCCGACCGCCGACGGTGGCCGGGGCGATAACGTCGAGGCCGTGGGTGGAAGAGAAGCGGCGCATTATTTCACGCCGCCGGCGCATCCCGTAGAAGACTACCAGAAACAATACCGGAACGGCCCAGATGAAAAACAGCATTTCGGTTCTGAAAAAAGTCATGGCCTAAAAAAAATCATGGAATGATCAGGTATCTCGTGTTGCGCAAGATTACGTATAAGGACAACATCACCAGTGCCGGAATCAACAGCCAGGGGTAGATCTCGTTGTATTCGGCAAAGATGTCGACCTTGACCGCGGTGGTCTCCATGGCGTCGATGGTATCATAGATCCGTTGCAGGCCCTCCAGGTTCTCGGCCCGGAAATAGAGCCCTCCTGTCTTGTCGGCGATGGCGCGCAGGGTGTCCTCATCGATATTCACCTGCTGGTACACGTAGCGCTCGCCGAACAGGGGGTCTTTGACCAGATAGGGCGCTTTTCCCCGGGAGCCCACGCCAATGGTGTAAATCTTGACCGCCTTTTGAACGGCGATTTCGCCGGCGGTGTCCGGCGAGAGTTCGCCGGCATTGCTCTGCCCGTCGGTGAGCAGGATGATGATATTGGACCTGCTCTCGATGTCGGCCAGCCGTTTCAAAGCGATACCGATGGCATCGCCGATGGCCGTGCTTTTGCCTGCGGCACCGATTTCCAGACGGTCCAGAATGCTGATCATGGTGTTGTAGTCCCGGGTCAGGGGCAGCTGCGTGTATGCATGGGTGCCGAAGACCACCATGCCGATGCGGTCGCCGCTGCGCTTGGAGACGAATTCCTGCACCACCCCTTTGACTGCCTCCAGCCGGTTGACGATGCGTCCTTTTTTCTTGAAATCGAGGGCGGCCATGCTTTCGGACAGGTCCAGGGCCAGCATGATGTTGACTCCTTCGGTAAGCACTTCGGTGCGCTCGGTGCCCCACTGGGGCCGGGCCAGAGCCACCACTATCAGGCAGAGTACCGCGTATTTGATGGCCTGCACCAGCCGGCGCAACCGCAGGGCCGTTGATGCCGGGAGGCCCGCGGCGGGGAACAGGGCGCTGCTGGCCATGGCGGGTGTCCGGTGCCGTCGGTAACGATACCAGAGCAGGGCCGGCAGGAGCAGCAGGAGGAACAGGAAATAGGGGGACGCGAAGCGTAACATAAGTATCTTAAATCACAATGTTCAAAATACAAATAACAAATTACAACGGCCCAAAACTCAAATTCCAAGCCACATGATCTTGCAATGATCTCGGTTGCCAATTGAAAATTGAGATTTGGGATTTATTTGAGATTTGGGATTTGTTTTTTAGAATTTGCATAATTTGTTGAGAGCAAATTGTTTTCTTCCATACGATCCTCTTTATCCTTCTTATCGATTGTAAACGTGGTTTTACGCACAAACTCCCGGGCAAACCGCAGATCCGTTTCCATCTGCTTTTCCACTGCCGTTTCGCTGCCGAACTTGACCGGATCCATGGCCCGGCAAAGGCCTTTCAGCCGTCGGGCCAAATCGTTGTCGATATGCAGCCGGTTGATGCAGGGCACGAACTCTTCGGTGGTCATCTCCGGTGCACCCACCGCGAAGCGCCCGAACACATATTGCCGCAGGATGGCGGACAGGCGGAAGTAAAAGGTTTTCCCGTCCAGCCGATTCACATCGGCGATTTCATCCAGGGCCTTCATGGCTGTCATTTCGGGGGGTAGTTCGGGTACGATGGTTTCGACGGTCCGGGCTTTTTTGCGTTTATTCCAGAACCACCAGGCTGCCGCCAGAATTGCCGCTGAGGCCAAGGTTAGCAGAACGGGAATTAACCAGGGCGCATCGATGCCTACCGATACCGGTGGCTGGATGTCGTGGATGTCGGTCATGGGCGCCGGGGCATTTGGGGGGGGCGATCCGGTTGCCGCCGGCGGGCCGGCAGGAGCCGCTGCTTCCTCGCCGGTAACCTGAGCCACTTGAAGGAAAGTCAACAGAAAGAAAACAATCCCGACTATATGGCGTTTAAGATAGTGTTTTTGGCAAGGCCAGAGGGAGGAAGCTGTATTACATATACCGCGACGACCGATAACGAAGTCCAAAACCATTCTCGTGACCTCTATCGTCT
>JAGTUY010000358.1 GCA_018224455.1 Desulfosarcina sp. | reverse complement strand
TAGAACACAAAAATCATCAGCAGAATCAGGATAAAAATACCGGCCTGTTGGGCAATCTCGCGCATGCGGACATTGATTGGGCGCCGAATGACCGCCTCGATGAAAAAAAACATCAGGTGACCGCCATCCAGAACCGGAATGGGCAGAAAGTTGAGCACGGCAAGGTTGATGCTCAGCACGGCGATGAAAAAGATCAGGTTGGTGAACCCCGCTTTGGCCTGCTGCCCAGCCATTTCAGCGATCATGATCGGACCGCCCAACGTCTTGGTGGAGACCGTGCCCTTGATCAGCTTGCCGATGCTCAACAGGGTCAGCCGGGAGATCTGGTAGGTCTGATCCACACTCTCTGCGACCGCCTCCAAAAGCCCCCGTTTGATGGTGATGCGATCGGCCTCGGGGATATCAATGCCCGGCGTGGAGATACCAATCCGGTAGCTGTCCACCTTCTCCCCAAGCACGTTCTCCTCACTGAACAGAACCGGCACGATATCGACCGAGAGGATTTCCTCCCCCCGGGCGATCCGCAGCGCCATCGGCTCACCATTGCTTTGGGAGATAATCGCTTTCATCGTGTTCCAGCTGTCTACCGGTTTACCGTCGATGGCGACGATCAGATCCCCTGGCTGCATGCCGGCTTTTTTGGCCGGGTAGCCGTCGGCGACTTCCCCGACCACGGCCTTTAAGGGCGCCAATCCGGAAAAACCGATATCGTAGTAGGGGGCATCGTCCCCTAAAATGTCCTTGGCCACCTTGGTCTGAGGAACGACCGAAACATCGAAAAAGGCCTCCTCACGTTTGGCGCTGATGCGCACGGCACGGCCCTGGCCATCGGCGATCAGCCGGTTGATGTCGCTCCAGGAGGCCACCGTCGACCCGTCGATAGCCACCACCACATCGCCGGTCTGCAGGCCCGCCTGGGCCGCCGGGCTCTCCTTGAACACATGGTTGACGACCGGGCGGATATCCTCGGTACCGATGAAGGTGAAAAAACCGGCATAGATGATGACCGCCAAAAGCAGGTTGAAAAACGGGCCGGCCGCCACAATCATGATCTTCTTGAACACGTGCTTGTGGGTGAACGAGTAGGGTATCAACTCCGGTGCAAGCTCGGCATCGGGTTCATCGCCCACCATCTTGACGTAGCCCCCCAGCGGAATGGCGGAAATTCGGTAATCGGTCATCCCCACGGTCCGACCTAAAAGGCGCGGCCCGAAGCCCAACGAGAACTTCTCAACTCCGACGCCAAACAGCCTGGCAACGAGGAAATGGCCCAGCTCGTGGAAGAAAATCAGAATGCCGAGAACGACAACAAAGGCAAAGATATTAGTGGTCATAGGCGATACGTGAGCGCTCCTGCCGGCGGATCAGCGCAAGGGCCGTTTCTCTGGCCCAACGGTCCGCCTCGATAAGCTGGCCGAGGTCCGGTCCAGTTTTTGCGGAATGACGGTTGAGGGTCTGGTCAATGATCGGGTAAATTCCCAGAAACGGCAGCCGGTTGTCCAGAAACGCGGCCACGGCCACTTCGTTGGCGGCGTTGAGCACGGCAGGCAGGGTCCCCCCCTGTTCACCGGCCCGATAGGCCAGGGTCAGACAGGGAAACCGCTCCCGATCCGGCGCTTCGAACGTCAACTGACCGATATGGGCAAAATCAGGTGATGGAACATCCAGCGGCAACCGCCCCGGATGGGAAAGGCCGTAGGCAATGGCTCCTTTCATGTCCGGCACACCCATTTGCGCCATCACCGCGCCGTCCTGGTAGGAGACCATCGAATGAACGATGCTCTGGGGATGGACCACGACCTTGATCCGGGCAAAATCTACATCAAAAAGCCATCGGGCCTCGATCACTTCCAGACCTTTGTTCATCATGGTCGCCGAGTCGATGGTAATTTTGCTGCCCATGGACCAGTTGGGATGCCGCAGGGCGTCTTGCGGGGTGATGGACTTGAACTGCGCAGCCGGTCGATACAAAAACGGGCCGCCGGACGCGGTCAGCAAGATCTCGCGGATCCCATTGTGCCCGTGACCGGCCATGCTTTGGAAAATGGCGCTGTGCTCACTGTCAACGGGCATCAGTTTGACGCCACGGATGGCGATTTTCTCCATCACGATGGCGCCGGCCATGACCAGGGTTTCCTTGTTGGCCAGGGCAATGTCCTTACCAGCGTCGATGGCGGCCAGGGTCGGCACCAAACCGGCCGACCCCACCATGGCACCCAGTACCATGTCGGTTTCCGGACAGGTGGCGGCCTCCACATAACCCGCTTCGCCAAAGACAATCTCGACGTCCACGGTCGGCGGTAGCAGCGCCCTCAATTGCCTGGCATGGTCGGCGTCAAGCACGGCGGCCAACCGGGGGGTGAATTCGACGATCTGCCGGGCCAGCGCAGCCACCTGGGTCTTCGCCGTAAGCGCATTCACCGTGAACAGATCCGGAAATTGTCTTATTATTTCAAGGGCATTAGAGCCAATAGAGCCGGTCGCACCCAGTATGGAAAGTGATTTCATGGTCGTTGTGTTTCAATTTACAAGTTCATCAACCGTTGAACCCTGAACCATTGAACTCCTGAACGGCTATGCGGTTAGCAAAACCCGATTAGAATATACTGATTTTCAACAGATAGGCAAGCGGCGAGGCAAATAAGAGGGCATCCAGCCGGTCGAGAAATCCCCCGTGGCCGGGAAGCAGCGTCCCGGAGTCTTTAATGCCGGCCGATCGTTTGAATTCGGATGCAAACAGATCACCCACCTGGCCGGCAATACCGATGACCAATGCAAAGACAATGCATGGCAGGACCGCCAGCCAAGGAAGCAGCAGCATTTTAAACAGCAGGGCGACCCCGATATTGGCGGCCAGCCCGCCCAAACTGCCCTCGATGGTTTTTTTGGGGCTGACCCAGGGGCATAGCTTGTGGCGACCCAGGTAGGTGCCTGAATAAAAGGCTCCGGTGTCACCGGCGGCAACGATGCAAAGTATCCAGAAAATCCAGCCGGCGCCGTTCTCGCCGAAGCGGATGAGGACCAAAAAAGATAGAAAAACGGGTATATAGACCAGCCCCAACACCTGTTTGGCCACCAGGTGGGGGGCTTGGGTATCGTTCTTGAAAAGGGGCAGGGTCAACCCGGCCACGACGATCAGATCCACGGCCAGAATCAGCGGCGCATGGATCATCGTGCCCCGGTATACCGACCAGACGATCACCGGGGACAGAAAGAGCCCCAGCAGCGGAATCAGCCGCATGGGACCGTCGGCGCCCGGTTTGAATACCGCCCGGTAATACTCCCACAGGGTCACCAGGCTGACAGTCGCAATCAACAGGGCGAAGACCATGCCACCCGCCGCAACCAGCAGATAGATGATCGGCAGGGCAACAATTCCGGTGATCCAGCGCTTCAGGTGCATTAGGGCACCGCACCAAAACGACGTTCCCGATGCTGGTAATCCTTGAGGATCGTCACGAATTCATCTTCACCGAAATCGGGCCACAGGGTCTGTGTAAAAAAGATTTCCGAATAAGCGATCTGCCAGAGTAGGAAATTGCTGATGCGCATCTCACCGCTGGTCCGGATCAACAGGTCCACATCAGGCATCCCGCGGGTGTAAAGGTGACCGGCAACGGTCTCGGGCGTTATTTCCTCCGGATCGACGGCACCCTGCCGGGCTTTGGAAGCGATCTGTTTGACCATCTCGACGATTTCGGCCCGGGCCCCGTAGCTGAGGGCCAGGTTCAAGACCATCTTCCGATTGGTTGCGGTGGCATCCATGACCGCCGACAGGTTGTCGCGGACCGCTTGAGGCAGGCGGTCAATCTGACCGATGGTGTTCAGCCGGATTTCATTGTCGATCATCGTTTGGCGTTCAGAGGCCAAAAAGCGGCGGAGCAGCAGCATGAGCCCGGAAATTTCAGGTTGGGGCCGCTGCCAGTTTTCGGTGGAGAAGGCGTAGAGGGTGAGCACAGCGATGTTGAGCTTACGGGCGGTCTGCACGATGGTCCGCACGGCCTCCGCCCCTTTTTCATGCCCATTGATGCGGTTCAGCAGGCGCTTCTTGGCCCAGCGGCCGTTGCCGTCCATGATGATGGCAACGTGTTTGGGCATCCGGTCAGGGTCGAGTTCATTCCGTGTCGCAGGGGATGAACTAGAATTCAAGGATCTCTTTCTCTTTGCTTTTGTATATCTCGTCTATTCTGGCAATATATTCGTCCGTAATCTTCTGGACGCCCTCTTGGGCCTTGAAAGCGTCGTCTTCCGAGACGTCTCC
>JAGTUY010000357.1 GCA_018224455.1 Desulfosarcina sp. | reverse complement strand
GCCAGAAACGAGGTGAGCGCATCGGCCAGTACATGCAGATAGGCGGACCGCAGATTGTGGTCGTGGTGATGATGATCATGATCGTGTCCGTGGTCATGGCCGTGATGAGGGCCGTCCTTGTGCCCCAGGATGAGCATTGACAGTCCGTTGACCGCCAGTCCGATGATGGCCACGAAGATGGCCTGATTGAAGGCAATCGCCACAGGATTAATCAGCCTGACGACACTCTCCACCGCCATCATCACCGCAAACACCGCCAGCAGGACCGCGCCGGCAAAACCGCCCAAGGCGTTCACCTTTCCGGTTCCGAAACTGAAGCGTTCGTCGTGGGCATGACGGCGGGCGTAAATATAGGCAAAGGCATTGATGGAAAGGGCCGCCGCGTGGGAGGCCATGTGCAGGCCATCGGCCAGCAGGGCCATGGAACCAAAAAGCATCCCGGTGATGATCTCTACCACCATCATCACAGCGGTAACGACAATGACGATGATCGTGCGGCTTTCCCCCGGACGTTTGTGGTCCTGGCCGAAGCTGTGGCTGTGGTTCAAATCGGTTTCATTGTTGGGTGTCATCGGCTAAGGTTGTCTCCCCTGGATGGTTCCACAGAAGCCGCGGATGAGAAGCCGAAAGAGCAAGTCATCTGATCGCGGACGGGTCAAGGTTTCAAAAAATCATAACCATCCGGCGACGGTTTGGCCAGAACCAGGCACGAATAATTGAAGCCTCCCGCGGGCGGGCCGACAGGCTGACCATCGATGGCGGCAGCTGGTCTACACGATCAACCACGCCAAGGACGACATCATTCTGGTCAATGCCGATTTTCTGCCGCTGCTGGCCGCGGTCAAAGACCAGATGAAAACCGTTAAAAAGATCGTTCTGCTCACCGATGAAACGACCCACCCGGAGACCCCGGTGATCCTGGATGGCGAATACGAAAACCTGCTGGCTGCTGCATCGCCTGCCTACACGTTCCCCGATTTTGACGAAAACGCCATGGCCACCACCTTTTACACCACCGGCACCACGGGCCTTCCCAAAGGCGTCTACTTCAGCCACCGCCAGATCGTGCTGCACACCTATGGACTCATGTCAGGACTGTGCGCCTACGAATCCCAGGCGGGCATCAATTCAGGCGATGTCTACATGCCCATGACCCCCATGTTTCACGTCCACGCCTGGGGGATTCCCTACCTGTGCACCATGCTGGGCACCAAGCAGGTCTACCCGGGCAAATACGAACCGGAAATGCTGCTCAAGCTCATCGTCTCCCAGAAAGTCACCTTCTCCCATTGTGTGCCCACAATCATCCACATGCTGGTCTCCAGCCCGGTCATCAAAAATATAGACCTGTCACGCTGGAAGGTGGTCATCGGCGGCAGCGCCCTCTCCCGGGGCCTTTGCAAAGCCGGCCTGGAAAACGGCATCAACCTCTACACCACCTATGGCATGAGCGAAACCTGCCCCTTGCTCACCGTGGCCAACCTCAAGCCCCACATGCTCGCCTGGGATGCGGAGCGGCAGGTGGAAATGCGCTGCCGCACGGGTCTGCCCGTGCCCAACGTCCGACTGGAGGTCGTGGACGCCGAGGGCAACCCCTTGCTCCACGACGGCAAAACCGCCGGCGAGGTGGTGGTGCGCTCGCCCTGGCTGACCCAGGGATACAGCCAGGATCCGGAAAAGAGCGAGGAACTGTGGAAAAACGGCTGGCTGCACACCGGCGATATCGGGTTCATCGACGCGGAAGGCTACCTGCAGATCACCGATCGGGTCAAAGATGTGATCAAGACCGGCGGTGAATGGATCTCATCCTTGGCCTTGGAGGACATGATCAGCCGCCACCCGGCCGTTAGCGAAGCGGCGGTGATTGGTGTGCCGGATCCCAAATGGGGCGAACGGCCCTTGGCCCTGGTGGTGCTCAAACGCGGGGCGGAGGAAGATACCAGTCCGGATGAACTGAAAGCCTTTTTCGCCAAGTTTGCCGAAGAGGGCGTGATTCCCAAGTACGGCGTGCCGGACCGGGTGCACATCGTCGAGACCATCGCCAAGACCAGCGTGGGCAAGATCAACAAGAAGCAATTGCCCAAGGATTTTAAATAGCGGATAAGCCTGGAGGCTGTAAGTGGTTAGGTCAATTCAAAGGCCGGGTCCCCCGTTGCTTGGGCCCGGCCTTTTCCCCGCAACACCGGGGGCAGCGACCATGTTCGGTTGATGGATTTATTCCAGATGGTTGATTATGGAATCGGTGAGCGAATCGTCATCCTTTTTGAAAAAGGGAATCAGTTCGGCTGCCACCTCTTTGAGCGATTTGATGTTCTTTTCCTTCATCACGCCCTGAATGGTTTCCACGCCCTCTTCAATCAGCCTGAGACCTTCAGCGATCCTGATGACATCCTGTTTTTCCATGTTTGACTCCTCCAATTCTTTATGGCGGTTGGCCATACTGTATCCAAGTGCAGTAGTCTAAACGCTTTGCCAAAGGGAGACAAGCTCTTTTTGACATCTGTCAAAGTTGGATGCGGTTGCGGCCGGCCGCCTTGGCCGCCAGGAGTTTCTCATCGGCCTGGTAGATAAGCGCCTTTATGTCAGCGTCCACCTCCCTTCCCACATGGCCGTGGGCAATCCCGATGCTGACGGTAACGGATGCACGCGTGTCGGGAATCGTATCGATGGCCCGCCGGATCTTTTCTCCCACTTCTCCCAGTGACACCGGTTCCACGCGGGGCAGGAAGACCAG
>JAGTUY010000356.1 GCA_018224455.1 Desulfosarcina sp. | reverse complement strand
TGGCAATTCCGCTGCGCTCCATTGCCAGCCGGTTATGCGGAGCGTTATGTTCCAAAAGCGATAAGCGCAGTAATCTTGAAAGGTAAGGCATGATTCACCGAATTCTGGACAAATCAAAACAAAAAGAGGTGGAAGATCTATTCACTTCTGCATTCACCTCATCAGAGGGTGAAAATGAAGGAAGATTGATTGGAAATCTTTGTTCACAGTTAGCATCAAACATCGACAATGATGAAATAATCTGTTTTGGCGTATATGAAAATGAAACGCTCATTGGTTCTATCTTCTTCACTCGCCTTAATTTTAGTGAGTCTATTCAGGTATTCATGCTTGCCCCGGTTGCAATAAGTACTGCTCTTTTCGCGCATGACCGTGCCGATCCTCTATTTTCTGGACAAGCGCTGGGAGTTCGCCCACGGACACAGCCCATCGTCCAAACCTGTGGAGGAAGGGTAAAAAGACCTACACTGCTGTTGAGACGACGCTGCCCAGACGCAACGCGGAACTTTCCAGCGCACTATCAAGCGTGGCGCCACAGCCGCCGTTACGTGGTTTTTTTGACCGGATTAACGAGATTGACAAGTTTTTTTTTGCTGTTACTTTCGACGTTTAGTTTAACCTGTCTAACCGTTGGATGGATGATTGCTTTGAACCATTTTTTAAAGCGGAGGTCTTTAATGTATGTAAAACGAAGACTGGGTGTTATCATCATTTGTCTTTTTTTGGTTCTTTTTTTGCTGGCCTTGAACCCGTCGCATGCCGGATTGAGCGATTTCCTCAAAGGTGCCCAAGAAAAATTGGCGGGCGGCACCAGCCAAGCTACCGATGGCGACATTATCGAGGGTTTAAAGGAAGCCTTGCAGATCGGCACCGGCAAAGCCGTTGAAACCGTATCGGCACCCGATGGCTTCTACAACAACCCCAAGATCAAGATTCCCCTTCCCGGCGTCGTACAGAAAGTGGAAAAGGCGTTACGGCTTGTCGGCTATGGTGAAACGGTGGATGCCTTTGAATTGAGCATGAACCGCGCAGCGGAAAAGGCGACCCCACAGGCCAAAGCACTGTTTGTGGATTCCATCAAGGCCATGCGCTTTGAGGATGCCCGCAAGATTCTGAACGGCGGGGACAACGCCGCCACCCAATATTTCGAGGAGAAAACCTCGGGCAGGCTCCAGGAGATGTTCAAGCCAATCGTGAACCAAACCATGGCAGAAGTGGGGGTAACCAAGGCCTACCAGGACCTGGACGCCAAGGTTCAAACGATTCCCATGGCCGGGAAAATGAGCTTTGATTTGGACCAGTACGTCACCGACCTTACGATGTCCGGCCTTTTCACCATGCTGGCTGAGGAGGAAGCCAAAATCCGCCAGAATCCCGCTGCCCGCACGACCGATTTGCTTAAGAATATCTTTGGGAAATAGGGCCGATTGGGTGGGCTTGGTGTGGGAGCAACTCCAGCCGCGATGAATGCGAGAACGATTTCATATTACGGCAAGACCGCTCTCACGCGGGCTCGGTGGGTTGGGCTGAACACACGAAGCCCTACTCATAGCTTTCTTGGATTGTTCCGGGCTGCTGATTTAGGGAAATTTCGTATAGTTGATAAGGGATATGGCGGTTACTGCGTGTCAGTGCTTATCCAAATCAACTGTTACAGCATTTCAAGTGTATAAATCCTCAATTTGATCCTTGTGCTGCTCCAGAACGACCCGCCGTTTCAGTTTCATGGTCTGGGTGAGGGTACCGTTGTCGAGGGTGAAGTTTTCACTCAGAAAAATGAATTTTCTGGGTATCTCATATCCTCCGAATTTACCTTTCAGGGATTTTGTGATTTCATCCGAAATCATCTCCTTGATCTCTTTGTTCTGAACAAGTTCTTTCGGATCAGTGGGCATATTATGTTCTGTTGCATATTTTTCAAGCACGCTAAAATCAGGAACAACCACGCAGACGTTAAACGCCTGCCCCTCGCCGTGAATCATTGCATTCTCAACAAGCGGATGGAGTTTCATCTCTTCTTCAATGGCGGCGGGAAAAACATATTTCCCATTTTCAAGCTTATACTGCTCCTTAATCCTACCGGTGATGAAAAGGTATCCATCTTTATCCAATCGCCCCCTGTCTCCTGTTCTGAAACCACCATCCTCGGTCATAACTTCTCTGGTGGCTTCGGGTTTGTTATGGTATCCCTGCATTACATTGGGGCCGTATATGACAATCTCTCCATCTTCACCACCATCGGCAAACATTTTGTCAATTTCCACCCGGACATGTTCAATGGGTCTGCCCACACTTCCAGGTTTATGGGCAAGGGGCCCGTTCATGGTTGCCGCCGGCGAGGTTTCCGTCAGTCCGTAACAGTCATAAACCGGGATTCCCAGGTCGAAGAAAAAATGCCCAATTTCAACGTTCATGGTCGCACTTCCGCTCAGGGCCCCAGTTAACCGGCCTCCGAACCTGGCCCGAATTTTATTAAACACAACCGCGTCTGCAATCTTAAATTTAAGATTGGTGAAAAAATCCGACTGGCCATTTTCTGATAGATGGCGCCTTTTTTTAGCGGACGATAGTCCCATTTCAAACAGTTTTTTGGCCAGTCCCCCCTTTTCGTTCATTTTGGCCCACAGGCCAGCATAAATCTTATTGAAAACCCTCGGTACGGCAATAAGGAAGGTCGGCTGGACTTTTCCCATATCATCTCCCAGGGTCGTCACATCTTCCATAAATCCGACGGAACCGCCTATATGGGAGAAAAGATAAAGTTCGCCGGTCTGCCCGAAAGAATGGGCCCAGGGAAGGATAGAAAGCCCCCGGTCTTTCTCATTCAATTCCTGAAAAACTTTATACCCTGCAAGGACATTGCTGGTAAAATTGCCGTGGGAAAGAAGCACCCCCTTGGGGTTGCCGGTGGTGCCTGATGTATAAATCAACACGGCGATATCTTCCGGTTTGGGTCGGATGGAAGCGACCGGATTGTCAGCCCCAATTTTTTCAAGGCCAGACATGGTGTTTTCGCCTTCAGCGTCTATGAGGTAAACCTTTTCGAGGCCCGGCAGCTCTTCACGCATGGCTTCTATCTGGTCGCATATTTCCCGGGTGGCAACCAGCAGCAGTTTGATACCGCCGTCATTGATGATATGTTTCCAGATTTTAACAAGTTCTTTTTCGTACATGGGGATGTAACGCCCACCGAGCCCGAAGGTGGCAAAGGCGGCGATTGCCCACTCCTTTCGGTTGCCTGCAATGATGCCGACGGCATCACCCTTTTCTATACCTGCCCGGCTCATACCGCCGCGAAGGTTGTCTATTCGTTTGCCGATTTCGCGGTAGGTAACCCACTCGTATTCCCCGTCCTTATTCTTTGTACCGAACATCTTGTTGTCAGGATACTTCTCAACACTGTTTTCGATCAATTCAACCAAATTGTCCGGCTTTTCGAAACTATGCATGCCCCCCCCCCTCTCCCGTTGTTAAGGATTCATCTCATAGGTATCTTTCAATGTATAGACGCAATTCTGCCATATTTTTTGGAATCTTGCTTCATTCAAAACAGGTTTTTTAATCATCTTCATACATAATGCCATCTGGGTTTCGGTGCTGCCTGTCTTTGAATATATCTGGAGTGCATATTTGGAAAAGTCCCTGATCATAAAATCAAATATCTGGTCAAGAAGATCATTTTCAATATTTTCCATTTTGGCTTTTTCAATAATCAACTGGCCATAAGCCACCAGGGTAAACAACTCACCCAGGCTCAGGAGGAAATCGATATTCTTGGCCTGCTCCTCACTTGGTGCCGCCGTCATCAGAAATTCTTTAACAATCTCGATCTGTTGCTTGAAAACATGAATATTGGGCAGATCGACGCTGTTGTAGGACGTGTTGAAATCATGGAACCGTATTTTCCCAAGGCCTTTGGTAGCACCCTGATTAAAAAGAAAGTCATCATTTTGAGGATCATCTCGTTTGATAATTTCAGGAAATTCATCGGGATTGAAAAAATAGTTTGCCATGAACTTGATGATGAGCGCCATATTTACGTGAACGGTTCCCTCAAGTTTAGGAAGCGCGCGGATATCCTTGGCCGCGTTTTCAAAGTAGACGTCCTTTTCAAATCCCCTTGCGGCGATCACATCCCAGAGCAGGTTAACGACCTCCTCGCCCTGGGTGGTCACCTTCATTTTGACCATGGGATTAAATAGGAGATAGCGCCGATCTTCCGCCGAAGCTGAACGCATGTAGTCAACCGACCGCGATGCAAAGAGTTTCATTGCCGCCAGGCGGGTATAAGCATCGGTGAATAGTTGCTGAATATGGGGAAAATCGGTCACAAATTTACCGTAAAGATTTCGGTGGGCCGCATGGGTAATGGCTTCGTAAAAGGCATGCGTACAGATACCTATGGATGCCCATCCAAGGTTAAATTTTCCTACATTGATGGTATTCAGGGAAGCGTCCCAAGCATCCCGTCCGGTTGAGAGAATCTCGGCATCGGTAATAGGATAGCCGCTCAGGGCATACTCTGCCACATAACTCTGCCAATCGACAACATTTTTAACCAGTTCGTAGTTTTCGTGTTTGGGATCGGCCACAAAAAAGACATATTCATCGGTTTCCGAGTTTTTCCCAAACGTGGAAACCAGGGCGGCTTCATTGGCATTACCGATATAGTATTTTCCCCCGTCAGCTACATATTTTCCTTCTGCAAGCGGCGTGAGGGCCATCTCTGACGAGTAGAGATCCGCTCCGTGAGTCTTTTCAGAAAGGCCAAAAGCGAAAATACCTCCTTCTTCAAGGAGTTTTGCGGTTTTCTTTTTTACCGCTTCATTGCTCCCCATCCATATGGGGCCAAGTCCGAGGATGGTAACCTGCCATGTGTACCAGTAGGCAAGTCCGTAAAAACCAAGGATTTCATTAAAATCGCACATCCGGGCCGTATCCCACCTTGTATCGGGATCATCACTGTATTGAGACGGCGTGAGCAGTGTGGCAAAAATTCTGTTCGCTTTCACAAAATTCAGAAAGTCCGAATACCAGACGCGATCATGATAGTCTTTTTTGAGTCTTTCCTTACCTTTGTTTTCAAAAAACGTGATTGTTTTGAGCATTATTTCTCTTGATCGCTCATCAAGGTGTTCATATCGATTATTTTTGGGGTTTAACAGCATTTAACATCTCTCCCTTCTTATAAAATATACAGCGACTACTTCCCAAGGATTGTAGATAAACGACCCATCTTCAACGGCGGCTTGCACAATAATCGACAACCTCTCTTCAGGGACCCCGACATCCTTTCGCCCGACCGGCAGGGCATCCAAGGCATTTAATTGCCGGCTGACATTCGTTTCTCCTGATACAAACTGTTCCGGTCTAAACATCTACGCTATGCATTCTTCTGCCGTTTCAGCCTCTCGTTCTGGCCCGATCGCTCACCGGAAGAATCGTACGTCCAATCCCCCCAGATGTTTTCAACGATTTGCATCAAGAGGGGCTTTACAATTTCATCTGCCACCTTGCCGTATAAAAGATCCAGATGATTCGCCCCCTCTATAATAAAATCGACCAGCTGGCTGCATTCCGCAGGTATGTTTATTTTTCGTAAATCCCCGGGGGACTGGATGTGGTAGGTTTTTTTGATCTTGTGGGGATAGTGCTTGCTGTAGCGCATATTTTCCAGCGGCACGATGTTGTCCCGGGTCCCCCAAAAATGAAATATCGGGATATTATCCGGAAACCAGGCCAAGCAATCGGAATAGTTCAGCCCGCTACCGTCCATTCGTTTAAATCCCTCGCCGTTATAGATTGCTTTTAAACATTGGAACCCCAGCCCCAAAGGGATCGATTCCGTGGCCTCCCTTAAATAGAGCTCTACAAAGTGTTTGTCGTTTTTATGATTTTCCGGTGAAATGAGGAAATTCAAATCACCCACATTATGCTGCCAAACAAAGCGGGAAATCTGTTTTAAGACCGGCAGTTCGGTAAACAATTTTGAAACCTCTTTTATCGGCACCTTCTGGAAACGAAATATCCTGGAAAGATGATTGAGCCACAAAGAGACCGGAAAGAAGATATGGGAGTTTTTGTGGAAAAATTTAGGGGATGCCAGTGAGATAACGCACCGCACCATTTTGAGATATTTCTCGGCGGCATCCGGTGTTGGTAGGGATCTCGCCAGGATCTCCTTTTGCCCTTGATCGACAATGTCGATGTCGTCCAGCTGACGGGCCAGGGACCAGTTGAGAATCATGTTCTCCGAAACAAGGCCTCCCATGCTGTGGCCCAGCAGGAAGGAGGGCTTGCCGTGGCTGCGTTTATGGACAAAGCGCGTCAGGGTGGGCAGATCATAATCGCTTATGGTGTCCACGGTGCAGAGCGGGTCGAAACGACCTGCATTGACCCCCACGCCCCTTGAATCAAAAAGATAGGCCCACACATTCTTGTCGGCGATATCTTTCGCCAGGGAATAGCGATTGTTTATGTTAAAGCAATTGCTGCTGTTGGCAAAACCCGGGACAAAAACCACGGCCGGTCGATCGTCGCCGGCAGTGACGCCCTCCATGCTGATGATTCGTCGAAAACCGATGGCGTTCCCCTGATCGGTAAAATTTCGATAGTGGACGATTTCGTAGTCACCCCGCCCGTTTTGTTCTTTTTCTTCGATTTCATTTTCAAAATAGATCGGGACCGGATTGGCCCGCACCGCTTCCCTTAGAATCAGGCGTCGTCGGCCAATTTCCGCAACACTCTTCAAGTGTTTCTTGGGAACCTTGAATCGCTTTTGGGAGAGATAGGTCAATTCATCTTCGGTGAGCAGAATGACATTTTCGGTGAGGCGCAGGCATCCTTTATTGAGTTCATCGTAGATGACCGCTTTGATCTCATCTCTGGGAATCTGCAAACCGGTTGCATTCAAATACATATGATAGAGCACCAAGGCCAATTTTTGCACGGCCCGCGTCTTGATCTCCTTCTGGCTGACGATCAGCTCTTTGGACACCGGAAGCCCCAGACTTAGCTGTCCGCGATAAAACGTGCTGTAGGCGTTATAGCTTCCGTTAATCAAATGGGCCGGTCCATCGTTCACCAAATAGCGCACCACGCTGCTGCTCAGATTCCGCCACTTCTTAAAGATCATGCTCGATTGCGCTCCTGTTCAGATTTAGCCACGTCTTGAAAATCATGCCCGATTGCGCTCCTTGACGGCCAGCTCCTTGACCCTGGCGATCTCTTCTTCGCTGTAGATGCCGTCAACCCCGGAAATTGCCGCCAGCTGCATGCCGTGTTTGAGGCCCAGGCGATAAATTTCCCGGACTTTGTCCCATTGGGGTGAAGTGCCGACAGTGAACACCTCAAAGCGTCCCTCCAGGGCCAGGGTGATCGTTTCGGCCAGTCCGGCGTAGACGACGCCGGGTGGAAGGCCGATGTCTTTCATCTCCACTTGATTGCCCGGCAGGCGAATCTCTCCGCCACGAATCACCAGGACATCGGGTCGTTTGGCAACGCCTTCCTTGGTGAAAATACTCGGCAGATTGATATCGGTAATCACACAGCCGGGTTTGACCTGCATGATATCCAGCACGTCCCGGGTGCCGGAACTGGCAGCCACGATCATGTCCATCTCGCTCAGATTCTTGTCCGCCCGGGTGGAGACATAAAGCTTTACCGAGGGGACTTCTTTTTGGACGGACTCTTGCAGGGCCAGCAGCTTGGCGATATTGCGGCCGACCAGGTGGACCTCCTCAAAAGCCTTGGCCAACAGGTGCGAACAAATCACCCCCACCGCCCCGGTGGCACCGATGACCATGGTTTTGGCGCGCAGCAGTTTCCCGTTTTTTAGCTTGGTCATCCCCATCTTTCGAACGGCCTCGGCCGCCGCCCACAGTGCCGATGAAGCAAAATAACTGTTGCCCGTGGTAATCGGCAGCACGGCGTGTTTGGCCACGTCCAGGCTGGTGTCTTTCATCGCTTTGGGGAGCAGACCGATTCCCATGATCTGGGCGCCCTTCTTTTTGGCGATCTCGGCCGCCTCCAGGATCCGTTTGGTCGTGAAATCGGGTCCGTGGGCCTGCATCTGCTCAGGCGTTACGCCAAGGGCGATCAGCCAGCCCTCGGCCTCCTCACCGGTTTCCGAACGAATGCCGCTGACCGTGGAGTAGACAAACGGCGGCGCATAGGCCATGACCTTTTCAACCGTATCCATCATACCCGGGGCGAGGTCCGACAACACCTCGATGGGTTTGAGTTTTTTGAGGTATTCCTGGCTGGGTGGATGGATCACATAGGCGAATCGGTTGACCCGTTTGGGCGTTCCGGAAGGATAGATGATGCGCGGTTCCATTTGCATGTTGCTGATGATCTCGAGCAATTCGTCGTCGCTCTCACCCTTGGGGATATCGAATGCAACCCGCAGCATCGCTTCCAGAACGCTCACGCCGGCGACATTGCTTAGCAGCTTCGGCGTGGTGTCGATGATCACGTCCACGCCCTTGTCTTTCAGGTAATCGATCCGGTCGTCATAAACCGTGGACGTGATCACCGTTTTGGCATGCAGGTCCTCGACGGTGTAAGGGTCCAGGTATTTGAAAAAACCGTGGTGGGGAACCACCAGAACATGAGATTTCTGCACCGCCTGTCGCACCACATGATCGATTATCGAACGCACCGGGGCGCTATCCGTGAGCATGCTTTTTCCGGGGACCCAGTCCAGCACATCCCGAAGGCGGCCGCTATAGCGTTCCAGCTCGTTCATCCCGTCGATCAACCGGGGAATCCCGTTTTCGAGCGAGGCATCGGCAAAGGTCAGGTTGTCGCTGTATTCCGCCATGACCGTGGCGATGGTGCGACTCGATCGCCCGGAGAAAAAAAATACGCGGGCGTTATTGAAATAGTTGTTGCCGAACTTGAACTGGATATGACGCAGTGACCATTCGTGGCCCACCAGCCGAAGCATGTCGCCGGATGTCACGGGGGTATCCAGTTTGGATCCGAGTTCCAAGAGTTTGGCCAACTCACGGTTGGAAGCGCGCTTCGAGACCATGGATTGGGCGGCTCGAATGCTTCCCAGGGCGATGGCATCGGCCTTTTTGTTCCACTTGAGGAGCAGGTCGGAGGCTTTCCCCACATCCCCATCGGTTCCCAGGCGCTTGATGTGAAACGGTTGTTTTAAAAATTCGGTTTCGAATTCGTTGTCGTCTAAACTGGGTCCTAAACTGATTTGGATGATATGCTTCACATGAACCTCCGCTAACTGGCGATGGGTTGGTTTCTGGCTTCCAGGGCGAGCTTTTTCACACGGGCGATATCATCATCCGAGAACACACCGTTGACGCCGGAAACGGCGGCCAGTTTCATGCCGTGCTTCAGACCGAGTTTATATATTTCCTTTACCTTTTCCCACTCGATGTCCCGGCCGATGGTAAAAACTTCAAAGCGACCCTCCAGGGCCAAAACGATCGTTTCGGCCAGGCAGGCATAGACCACTTTTTCGGGCAGACCGATATTTCTCATCTCCGGGTTGCCGGGCAGTTCAATTTCTCCCGATTCGATCACCAATACGTCCGGGCGCTTGGCCACATCCTCCGGGGAGAGGTCCAAGGGGCGGGCCACATCCGTGATGACGCAGCCCGGCTTGACCTTGGTGATATCAAGAACCTTCTTGCCCGCACCTGACGTGGCGGTGACGATCACATCCATGTCAGCCAGATATTTATCGGGACGGGTCGTCACGGTCAGTTGGACATCCGGGTCCTCACGGTGGATCGATTCTTTCATCGCCAGCAGTTTGGCAGTGTTGCGTCCCACCAGATAGACTTCGCCAAAGGCCTTGGCCAGCAATCGGCAGCAGACCGATCCAATGGCCCCGGTCGCCCCCAACACCATGGTTTTGGCATTGATTGGTCGGCCTTTTTCAATCTTGATCAATCCCATGCGACGAACCACATCTGCTGCTGCCCAGAGTGCACCGGACGCGCTGTAGCTGTTGCCCGTGGTAATGGGGATTTTGGCTTGCTTGGCCACGGTGACGCCGGCATCGCCGACCACCTTGGTAAAGGCGCCCAGCCCCATGATCTGAGCCCCCATCCGTTTGGCCATTCGAGCAGCCTGAAGCAATCGGGTATAGGTGAATTCCGGATCGTGGGCCAGCATCTGTTTGGGTGTGCCGCCAACCGTCAGCAGCCATCCCTCGGTTTCCACACCTGTCGGAGACTTGATGCCGGTCACGCGGGAATAGACCCATGGCGGTGCGTAGGCAATTACTTTTTCGACTGCATCCAGAAACGCGGGAGGGGTGAAATTGGACAACATGTTGACGGCCTTGTCCTTTTTGAGGAACTCTTTCGAGAGCGGATGGATCACAAATGCAAACCGGTTGATGCGTTTGGGGCTGCCCGACGGATAGACCACCCGGGGATCCATTTTCTGGGAGCTGATGATTTCCAGCAGATCATCCGCACGCACCTGATCGCGCTTGCGTCCGAGCGCGGCAAGGATCAGGGCCTCCAATACGTTGAGCGCCACCACCCGTTGGAGGATTTTGGGTGTCGTGTCGATAATGACATCAACCCCGCGTTCTTTTAAAAACATCACCCGGTCATCATCCACGGTGGATGAGATGATGGTCTTGCCGCCCAATTCCTCAATTGTGGCATTTTTCAGGTAATCGTCAAATCCGTAGTTGGGAACAACAAGGATCGTGGCCTTCTGCATGGCTTTGCGGATGATATACTCATTCCACGCATTTACCGGTACGACCGAATGGGTCAACCGCTTGCTGGGGACCCATTGCAGCACCTCATGGGCCGAGTGGGCATATGCCTCTAAGTCCTTCAGCGAATTGATAAACTTGGGGATGCCGTTTTCCAGGATCGGGTCGGCAAAGGTCAGGTTTTCCGTAAACTCGGACATCACCTTGGCAATTCGGTAACTATACATTCCGGAGAAAAACAACACCCGGGAATTGCTGAAATAGTTGCCAAATTTATATTCAATAAAGCGCAGGGCCCACTCGTAGGCCACATCCCGAAGCGCACTACCAATGGTGACCGGCGTTTGCAGCTGAGCGCCCAGGTCTTTGATTTTATGATGTTTGGTTTTGTTCAGGTAGCGTGGGCCGATCCCATCGGGGTACTTGATTTGGCCGAGCCCGATGGCATCTGCCTCCTTGTCCATGCGCAACAGCAGTTCGGCTGCTTTTTCTAGATCGCCATCGGTCCCCAGGCGTCTGATGGTAAATTCCTGCCCTAAAAATTCGGTATTGAACGCATAGTCCTTGTCGCTTGACCCCAAACTGATGCTGACCACCTGTTTCACGGCTTCCTCCTGACGTGGCATTTCGGTTTTCGATGGCGCTTTATCGAGCCACCGGGTCCTTATGCATGCTTATGGATGGCGTCGACCGGGCAGATGTCCATGGCCTCGACACACAATCGTTCCTCTTGCGGACCGTCTGGCTGTTTACAAACATAATCCACACCGCGTTCATGGTTGGACCGAAAATTCCGGGGAGCAATTGCTGAACAGATACGACAACCGATACACCGCCGGTTGACATGATACCTGGCTGGACGGCTGTTTAATAAAAGATCCATATTTATCGGCCGGGAAAGTGAATGGGCATGGTTATGGGTGACGATTGTCCACCCGAGGCACGTCCGTTCCTGGCAGCCACACCGGGCTCTGCCCGGGCCGGCCGGCAACGGCCAACCCGACATGCAAGGGTCTCTGAAGCAGCGCAAAACGGTTCTTCGACCGCCCCCCTGACCCTGCGGCCCGTCCGAGCGGGCCGCAGGGTCAGGATCATGGGAAACGACTCAGCATAACCGCCTTTGATCAAATTCGATGCCGGCGATTTTCGTTCACCATAGCCGATGGGACGAAAAAAGCAAAGTCATTTGGCCGCCTGCTGAACCTGCTGGCCAACCGTCTCTGCCGGGTCCGGTTGGGGCGGTTCCACAGGCGGCTTTGTTTTGACCAGTCGATGTTGAAGCCCATCCACCTGTTTGGCGAGTATTTCAATATCAGCCGCCAGACGGTTTATCTGGCCCTTGGTAGGCAGGCTGATCAATTCGATGGCCTTTGCAATTCGCCGATCGACCTGATCGGACACCCATTTCCTGAGGTTGTCGATATTGAGCATAGACTCTTTTTTGGACGTCGCCCCCGCAGACATTTTCTTCAACACCGACTGGGTCACGTCGCTGCCGGTGTTGTGCATAATGATCTTGATCGCTTCTTTTTTATCGATCAGGGCCACCAGCTGATCCTTGCTCATGTACCTTTTTTTGAGGGTGTCGTAAAATCGACCGTTGGCGTATGTTTTGATGGTCCGCATAACCTAGCTGCTCCTTATTGCGTTTGAAAAGATATGAGTGGTTTAAAATGCCGGTTTCAGGCGGCGACCGCGCGATGGAGCGCGTCGACCTTCTTGTTGAGGGTGCCGACCCGGCGGGCCAGACCGTCGATATCCTTCTTGCTGGGCAGGTTGAACTGCGCCGGAAGCCTCCGGATCCGCACGCGGACCTCTTTTTCGAGCTTCCGCTTGCCCGGAACCTTGTCCAGCACCTCCCGGCCGCCGGTAACCACCTCATCCACCACCAGGCGCGCATCCTTGCCGATCCCTTCGATCAACGACCGGGCGTCCGCCTTCAAATCCGACATGCGGCTGCGCGCGTCGTCGCGCAGATCGTCGATCAGGGACTTGCCGTCATCCAACACGCCGTTGAAGGTCTGCCGGGGCGCTTTGCCGGCTTTGGTCAAAAACACCTTGCCGTCCTTGATCATGCCGCCCACCGTCGAACGGGTCTCTTCGTTCAGATCCGTGATCATCTCCTTGCCCTCATCCAGCCATTTGGACAGCGTTTTGCGCGGCGCCTGTCTCAAATCCGCCACCCGTGTCCGGCCGCTTTTGATCGGCCCGGTGATATAGGCGTCGCTGTAATCTTCCAGTTTGTCGCTCACCCGGCGGCGAGTGCGCTGAACCGTATCGACCACATAAAAGCGGGTCTTGGCCGTGCTCTTTTTCTTGCTGACTTTTTGGGTCTTTGCCTGTGCCATGGTCAATCTCCTTGTTTTTCTATCTGTTGGGTGGTGGGCTGCCTTGTTGGTTGCCGCCCGTTGGGCTGCTGTCCGTGATAACGCATTGCGTTATGTTCGACAATATGATGCAGTGCGTTATGAATGTCAAGCGTTTTTTTACTATTCGGAAATTGACAAACCCGAGAAAGATTGGAAAGATGGCTTATCACCTCAACCAGTGGTGCCCGTTAAACGATCAACCCAAAGGGATATGAGCATGCATGTGATAAAAAAATACGCCAATCGCAAAATGTACGATACGGATGACAAGCGCTACATCTCTATGGTCCAGCTCTCGGACCTGATTAAAAAAGGTGAGGAGGTAATGATAATCGACAACCGCACCGGCGAAGATATCACAGCGGCCATTGTTTCCCAGCTGATCGGCAGAGACAACAAGGAAAAAGACAAGGCGGTATCCTCCCAGCTGCTGATGCAGCTGCTGCGCAAGGGCGGAGGCACCTTGACCGACTATGCCAAGAAATACGCATCGCTCTGGCAGGGCGCCTTCAACATGGCGGAAGATGAAGTCAGCCAATTTATCAACCGCCTGGTGAAAAACAAGGAGCTTTCCATCGCCGAGGCCGGCAAGTTGAAAAAGGAAATCATCGCCTATACCAGCTCTCTTAAAGGCTGGATCAGCGACAGCATCGACAAACGGGTCGGAGAAGTTCTGCAATCCATGAATCTGGCCACGAATGATCATCTAAAAGCGCTCTCCGCGAAGGTGGATGCCCTTTCGAAAAAAGTGCAGCAATTCGAAAAAACGAACGCGGCGGTCAAAAAAAAGCCGCGCCCGAAAAAGGCCCCCACCCGCAAGAAATCCACCTGACGACCGGTTCCAACCTGACGACCGGTTTTCAACCGTCTGAGGATAAATCCGCTTGACATCCACTGGCATTGCTGCCAAAACACAACGCAATGCGTTATGTGCGGCCGCCATCCGCCTCCAGCCGATGCGGCCGATTGACAGGGGTTA
>JAGTUY010000355.1 GCA_018224455.1 Desulfosarcina sp. | reverse complement strand
TATCATAGGGCACCTTCCTTTCGGTTATCCAGCTACATCAACTCCCACGTCACATCCCAGATTCTCATCTTTATTTTCACAGGTGTTGGTTGAGTTTGTAATTTCTCTTGTGCATTATACAGCATCAAGGGATTAAGACAATGTGAGCCGGTTGATCGTATGGTGGTAGGTGAGAGCTACTAACGTGTTGGGGATACCTTGTAGTTTGGGCGAGAATGCCCTAAGATATCAATGACGGTACCTGGGAGATGCTAAAGGGGACGCATCGGGTCAGATGTGTGAATTGGTGTTAGATCGGCTAAGAGAAGGAGATCATAGTGGCTTTTCTCGATAAAATACCATACTGGATTCTGATCGTTATTGCAGTTTTTATGCTTCTTGCTCCATTTCGGCCGATGCCACATGTAATCGAAAAATTGATCATGCTCAAAAATGGCATGCTAACCAAGCCAATTGACATTTTTGATCTGTCCTACCATGTGGTTCCAACAATTATATTGTTACTGAAGGTTTACAGGGATTATTCAAAATAAGCATTCATCTGCAATCCAAAGAATATGAAGATAGTTTTGGATCATTGGATCAATCTACTAAATCCAGTCCCACACCAAACAAACGATTCTCGACGCTCTTGCTGAACCAAAACACACTCCGCACATACCTGCCTAAAAATAAACTACCCCGCCAATTGAAAAGGGGTCAAGAGCAGACCCCTTTTCACATTTTCTATTTCGATCCGCTTTAGGATGCCGCACAATTTCGGATTGACCAGGGTGGTGATTCGCCCAGCGCGACGATCGGTGCCCCGCCCATCATCGTCCACCGTGCAGAAATTGCCGCGGGCGGCAACATTTCCATCCTGGAGGTCGAAACCAATCCCCATGGCCGCAGCAGGACAATTTTCGTGTCTGCCGGATGCTAAAGCCGCCGGATCAAACTGAGATCCATATTTAACCCCCTACCAACGTGTCTGCCTGTGCGAGCCGTCGTGTTCCGATATCGTGCATATTATCCGCTTGCCGTTTGCGGTACCGATACACCGGTGGCCGAAAAGACCAAAGCCATGATAAGCGCCTGCACGAGCCAACCGATCAGACAGACCCCAAAGGCCCGCCATGTGCTTTGATAATCCAGGGCCTGACGGACGGCCACGACGGTGGCCACCAGCATCCAGATACCGGCTCCGATAAAAACGATTCCTGTAAGGTTGGGGACGATTCCCAGAATGCGCAGGATTCCGGGTGAACTCGCGAAGCCGATGGTACGCAGCAGTTCCCCATAGTCAGCCCGGGTCTGCGGCTCGGGCATGATCCGGGTGCCGATCCAATAGATCATGCCGGCCCAGACGGCCCAGCCCAGCAGCGCGGAAACTGTCCCCAGAAAAATGGCCCCGAACCCGACCGGCTGAAGTTGAAGGCTGCCAAAGCCGGCGGCAACACTGGACAAGATGACCACCCCCATGGCCTGAGGCAGGGCGGTGCGATCCGCCTCCACTTCCTCGTAGATGTCGGCATTCAATTTAGCCGACAGCAGTATGCGATTGACGAATGTTGTCATCATATCTCCTTTCGACTTCTCAGGCTTGTTTTAAATACGATCATTTCGTCACCGTTCTAAGCGTGGTTGCCGGCCTCAACGGTAAGCGGGATCGTCAATTCTCATATGCACTGGCTGCATCCAGTAGATCGAGGGAAGGCTTATCCCGTTCGACGGTTGTCGCCTTGACCAGTTCCTGCAACTGCGCCAGGCTGGTTGCACTGGCGATCGGGGCGGTGACCGCCGGTTGAGCGATCAACCAAGCCAGGGCCACTGTGGTGGGTGTCAAGGCATACTGCCGGGCCACCTTTGGTCATAGGCTTTAAGGGTCTCTTCCAGGGGGGCTGGGCATCGTCGACATAGACTGGTACAGATCGATATAAGTCGGTCTGCAGGCGCTGCAGCCATTTGCCGATTGTCGTTTCAGACTCCCCGCCTTTGTTATCCGGCGCCCAGTGGGAGTAGGTATCAGCCGTATCGATGAAATTGAAGCCGGCTTCCACAAATGCATCCAAGAGTTTGAACGATGTCGCTTCATCCGCGGTCCAGCCGAAGACGTTGCCACCGAAAGCCAGTGGCGCGATTTCAATATCGGAATTGCCAACATATCGCTTTTGCATGGGGTTCTTCCTATTTTTGTAATTGGGTTGCTCGGTATTCAATCCTGCCGTTGCCGTTACCGGTGTTACATTTCAATTGACAGCTCGCGACAGCGTCCTGATTCGATTCATCACATAATTACGGCAATCGGTATCACTTTTCGATCCACAGTCGACGTTTTCCAGGGGTATTTCGGCCCTGGCCGAGTCTTTGTGACCGCCGGCAGAGCCCACGTCGCCGAACAGCTTGCGGGCCATCATCCCGGCATTACGCCTGAAACCGGCATTGCGGAAAACGACGATCAATTGATTTCCGTATATGCCGGAAGCGATGCTCCATGTCGCTTCCGCTATTTTAAGAAAAAAGTCAGCAATTTGAACCAGTGTATCGGGTTTTTTCACAGCACCCATGTGAACGACGGCAATCTGGTTGACAAACTGAACCTCCTGCATGGCTTTTTGAAACCGCGAGAGCATCTTGCGCGTGATTTCAGAAGATTCGATTTTCTTGATGATGTTCATGTTGGCATAATCGTATAGGTAACGAAATGCGATCATATCCCTGTCTACCGTTGGTCTGACGAAATTGTCCGTATCCGTTTTGATGGCATAGAACAGCGCGGTCGCCAGCCGTGGGGAGGGTTTGATTTTGGCCGCTCGGAAATATTCGGTCATCAGCGTCGCAGCGGCACCGTATTCCTCCCTGATATCGATGAAATCCGCATTTAAACCTTCGGTCCGGGGATGGTGGTCGATGATCACATCGAAATTGATCCTGGCGAACCGTTCATCGTGTGACGGCTGTGAATCGACCAGGGCCCACTTGTTAAACTCGGATTTTTTAAGTGTGCGAATATGGCTGTGACGAATGTCGAGCAGCCTGACGAATGCCAGGTTGTCGGCACGATCGATCCGGTTGATGCGAAAGATGCGCACCGGCCTGACTTTGCGCCAGAACAGGCGTTTGAGCGCCAGGGCACAGGCTAGGGCGTCGGGGTCTGCATTCACCAGAATCGCCAGGCTGTCACCGGCACCGGCGACGGCACCCAGCTTCTGGATTTTTTCGACCACCGGAACGGATTTGGCGAAGGGATCTTCCATTCAAAATCTTCCTTGCTGGATTAGGTTGTCATGTTGGCTTTCAGGCGACTCATGCTTGTGCTGCGGATAAAATGAGGAGATCGCCTCGATGGTTTCCTTCAACTCGACCTCATATTTCTGGTCGGCGTTCTGCTTGACCTTCATCGCCGCGATGATCACCGCACGGTGCTTTGCCAACCGTTGTGCATAGTTGTTGGTTGTGACAGCGGTATAAAAACCATTACCGTCGTGATGGACAGCAGCATAATTCTGGCGAGATGGTGCATGTTGGTTTCCTCCTTTGTCAGGCAGGTTCAGGGGAAGACGCCGAACCTTCCGAGACGCACAAAGGAGGCCCAATCCCCACTCGATATGATTATCTTTATCCTATGCACGTTGCCATCGCCATGGGGTGAACGCGGTATATTGGCGGTATGGAAACCCAACGGGAAGACCTGCGCATAAAATCGCCGGATACTGGCAGCGATGGGCACAAATAAGGCCCTCATTGTATGTGCGTTCCGTCACATTTCCTATAGTTATGAAATACTCGCACGATTACGAGGTGTGGTCAAAAGGAAAACGATGGTCAAATCGTCCGTTAAGAACCAAGTATTTCCGACTAACGGAGAAGTGGTTCAAACCTACGATGCATTGAATCCGGAAAGAATCGGCGAACGAATCGACGCGGCCGACAGCGCCTATGCAGACTGGCGGTCGGTCACGATGGACGAGCGAGGCGCCTATCTGCAGGAAGCCGCCGCTATCCTGGAACGGAATAAGGAACGTTATTCCGGTTTGATGGCGCTTGAGATGGGCAAACCGATCCGCGACGGCAGAGCGGAGATCGAAAAGTGTGCCTTATTGTGCAGGCACGTTGCCGAATCGGCTGCAGAAATGTTGGCCCCCGAGATCGTTCCGACCGATGCCCGTAAAAGCTTTGTGGCTTTTCAGCCGTTGGGTGTGGTTTTTGGGGTGATGCCTTGGAACTACCCTTTCTGGCAGGTGTTTCGATTCGCCGCACCGTCGCTGATGGCCGGTAATGCAGTTTTACTCAAACATGCATCCAACGTTCCCGGGTGCAGTCTGGCCATTGAGGCGTTGATGCACGACGCCGGCTTTCCGCCGACGCTTTTCCAGTCATTGTTGGTTTCCAGCGAACAGGTTCAAGCGGTCATCGATCATCCATCGGTCAAAGCTGTTGCGCTCACCGGCAGCAAGGCGGCCGGGCAGGCTGTGGCGGCCCATGCTGGTAGACGGATCAAAAAGACCGTGCTCGAACTGGGCGGTTCCGATCCCTATCTGATTCTTGAGGACGCGGACCTGGACCTGGCCGTAGATGCCTGTGCGGCCGGTCGTCTGCTCAATTCAGGTCAGAGCTGCATTGCCGCCAAGCGCCTCATCGTCGCGGCGGTCGTAAAAGAGGATTTCGAGCAGCGGTTGATGAAAAAAATAAAGTCCGTGAAGATGGGTGATCCGTTTGATGAGGCGACCGAAATCGGCCCCCTGGCCCGCAACGACCTGCGCGACATCCTTCATCGACAGGTGCGCAAGAGCATCGAACACGGTGCACGCTGCCTGTTGGGGGGGGAGGTGCCGGACGGAAAAGGATATTTTTATCCACCAACCCTGCTGACCGATGTGCGTCCCGGCATGCCTGCGTTCGATGAAGAAACCTTTGGGCCCGTTGCCTCGGTCATTTCCGCAACAGATGAGCAGGATGCCATCCTCTTGGCCAACAACACCAATTTCGGCCTGGGGGCGGCCGTGTTTACCCGCGATATCAAGCGAGGAGAACACATCGCCGCGGAAGAGCTCGAAGCGGGGAATTGCTTTGTCAACGCCTTTGTTAAATCCGACCCGCGACTTCCCTTCGGCGGAATAAAGGGTAGCGGCTATGGGCGGGAGTTGTCCCACTATGGCATCAAATCGTTCGTGAACATCAAGACCGTATATGTGGCCTAATCGGTTCGGGTGGAGAAACAGTGGGAACGAAAAGCTCCTTTCTGGGCGACGGATAGGGGAATCATTTTATGAAAGACATCTTAAGGATAAAGCTCGAAGAAGACACCGTTCGATTTACTCCGGATGGCAAAATTGCCGTCATTGATGCCATCGGTGCATTGAGTAAAACCAAATGCCCCGACTGCCTGTGGGAGGATTTGAAACGCAGCCATCCACAGATCGGTGATTGGTGCTCTGATTATTCGTTCGCGGAGGAAGAGACGGGTCCTGTTGCCGGAAACCGCAGCTGGATGCGCATTCAGGACCTATTGCTGGACCATCTTATCGACAAGGCGCCTTGAGAAGGTGTTATCATGAATACCTTTGCAATTGAAAAGGAGGAAAAATTGAAAAGAAGACCGAATTAGCGGATAATCGACCTGCTGATTGGTATGATGATCGCCGTTGCCGGCTGCTCGACCCACCTGAGCAGGACGTTCTACCAACATCACCCAAGATCCCTTCAGGATGTGGAAAAGGATTGGGGAGCCCGGTAAAGGTCACCAAACTGGAAAACGACATTGAGAAACGCGTTTACCCGATCCAGAGCCCCTACACCGATCTTAAATAGCGCTATTTTCTATTCAGGGACGGCATGGTCCTGGCCAGCGGCATCACCGAGATCGGCAAAGAGGCGCCGGCGGATGTGCATCTGGCCGCTTCTCCGACCACCTCGATGGCCGGGTTGTTGGCGACCATTTTGATCAACCCTTTGCGCATCAGGGCATGGTCATCGACGAACAGCACCCGCAAACGGCCGGTGTGCATGAGGACCTCCGGTTCCGACCGTGGATCACGCTCACGGCCGGTAATTCGCCTGTTTCGCTCTGGAATATTTTAAGGGGCTCATTTTCAATATGTTGCCTCTTGAGCTCAAGGTGTACCCTCAAATCGAACTGCTCTTTAAACAGGCTGACCAACCATTTTAAACCATCAAGCAGACCGGCGTGCCTCGGCACCGGCGGGCTCAGCTCATGGGCGGTCCGTCGTGCCTTGGCGATGGACGCCTTCAAAATCTTGCCCACATTCTCAAGGGCCGGATCGTCGGATGTATGGTCGGTCGCCGTTTCCAATTGTAACTTCGCCGAGGCCGGCATCTGTTGCAGGTCGTCGTGCAGCAATTGAGCGATCCGCCTGCGCTCCTTCTCTTCAGCTTCGATCAGCTCAACCGTCAACTTTTGGCGCTGCTTGGTGCGCATATCGGCTATGGCGGTTCGCTCGGCGACCCTCTTTTCGAGGGTTTGATTGATTGTGCGCAGTTCGGCATCGGCCTGCTTGACGATGTCGATGTCCGTTGCCGTCCCGAACCACTTGACAATCCTGCCCTGGCTGTCGTGCACGGGTACGGCCCGGCTCAGGTGCCAATGGTAGCTGCCGTCGGCGAGTCTAACCCGGTGCTCGATGTGGTATATATCTCGCCGGTGCGGACCGCGTGCATCCAGGCATTCCGGGTGGGTGTCTCATCGTCCTGGTGGAGAACCGGATGCCATTGCTGGGTGCCATCGGGCATGTGCGCGATGCCGTCATACGCTTTATGCCGTCGATTGTAATAGTCGACCTGTCCGTTCGGATCGGCCGTCCAGACCAGTTGGGGCATGGTATCGGCCAACTGCCGAAACTGGGCCTCACCTTGCTTTAACAACGCTTCGGCTTGCATGCGCTCGGTGGCGTTTACGCCGACAGCCAGAATTTCAGTGACTTGGCCGTTTCCATATCGCCGATCTCGTGAGTGTGATAGAAAGGAAAAAACCAATGGTATGAAAGTCAAGTACTGAAGGCAGGCGCTATCGAAAGTATAGCCATGACGGCATCACACTGGTTTGTTAATGGATTAATAACAAAAAAACAGGAAAAACGGCAACATTTATGTCGGCGCTAAAAGATCACTGAAAAGCTGATTGACCCCAACACTTTCCCTTTATCTAAAAACGGGATGTGACATACCTGAAAAGATAAATGACGCCTGCTCCCATCAACCATAGAAACAGTGCCGCCAGCAGCAGCATGACAATCTGCGCCGTCCATGTCGGTTTTCTCGGCCCGTTATTTTTCCGCAAAGGAGTCATTGGATCGGTATCGTGCATTTCAAGTTGCTTTCATATAGGGTGCCGACGCTATTCGCCGCCGTGCAAGCATGCATTTTGCGGATTGGGGCAGATGCCGGAAATAGGGTCCTTTCAACAAGAAGCTACAGTGGTTTCCTTATTTTCAACAGAGATGCGTGTGCTATCCTTGAATGATAAAGTCCTTGGGACGCGACATCACCGATTCAGAACGAAAAGACTCAAATCAACAAATCAAAGAGAGGTTATATGACAACCATTATCGACCGTGAAAAGCTGATGCAGTTTAAAACGTGTGCCGCCTGTGGGCGTCCATTCAATCTGGGGGAGCCGGTGGTTTTGGCCTGTGGCGCATGGGAGGGTCCGCCCAAGTTGATCCACGAGAACGAAGCAGTTTACGATGCGGAGACTTCGCGCTACATCGAACGAAAATGCTTCCAGGCCAAAAGAAATGCTTAATCCGGAGCCGTTTTTTTGGCTGGTGGAACAATATGCGCTGATCAGGATTGAATGAGCATTAAAAAAGAGATCGTTGAGAGTCTTTTGTTCAGAGAACTGATCGCCATTCGCACGGATACGCTCTGGCGAATGCTTTTCTGCCTTGAACAGGGGCAGATGCCGGGCATCCATGAAGAAGGGGCCACGGGCAAACTGGACAATAAAGGTGCTATCTTCATTCCGGGCGGGTTGATCTACCAGGATGTGGACGACAGACAAGTGACGTATGAGGCCACCGAACCCCTCGACGAATCAATTTTCCGCGAGAAGATCCGTGCAAGCATGCAATTCGACAACGCGTCGCTGCTGTTCCCGGATGGGATGGCCAACAGTGTCAACCTGGACAGCGGTTTCTTCGCGCGGGCGGCTCGGCGCATATACACGTACAAGACCGCCGCGTTCAAGCGAAAACGGAAAATCGGCCCCAAGCTCCCCACCGATATCGATTCCAACGATATTGTTCGCAGCCATTGTCCCACCTATCTGGACCCGCCATACGGCTCCAGAACACGGATCAGTTCCTGTGTGGCCATCGGTCTGACCGATCCGCATATGTATTTTGCCTATTGCAAAACTGAATTCTGTATGTCCCGGTCGCAGTTGGCAGACTATGCCAACCGGCTCGATACAGCGCAAGAGCGAGCGGTGCTAAAGGATGGAAAGACTCTGTATCCGCCTTATGTCATTGTCTGCCATGATACGCGCTATAAGGAAAATAGTTTGACGGGATTGATTCGGATACTGGGTATCGGTCGATTTGGCGAGTTCAGTACCGTTACTTTTGAAATCCTGAACAATAAGCTGCTTGGAGAAATGAGAAGAAAAAAAGTGGAACCTGGCGAGGAGCATATTTTTGCTACCCACGATGGGAATGACATTTTAGGGGTGCTGCGGACATACGGCCCCACGAACCCAGGCAAGCGCTCCCAGAAATATCAACTGGACTTGATCGCACCCAAAAGGGATCTTGATCTCGATCTGGAGAGCATTGCCAACCAAGCACGTGAACGCTATTGGGTCTGAGCGGCTGTGTTCAGTCACAAGACAGGCATTTCTCACAATTGTTTAATTTTCAGCGCGTGACAGGAACCACTGCGCTTATGCGTTCGGTAACCTGGGACCGCCACAGCCATTTCGATTGCAGTGTTGCCGCTATCAACGTCCAGATCCAGTAGAACGGCCTCACCGGATTGACGCAGGGCGATCGTCAATTGCCCACCAGGCACCGGCGTGGGGCCAAAACGTATCTCCTGGCCGGTTTCAATCCACTGCGGGAAGATGCCGGAACCGATAATAATTGTATTACCCTCTTCGCGCACGAACAGATTGCGCATCATCATCAACCACTCCGCCGCCGCCCAGCCGTGCTGGCCGTCTCCCATGCAGCCGCCTTTGGTAAACGGATGAATGGCTTCCGGCCACTGTCCGGTGGGTGAGGCCAGATCGGCGGTGTTCCGAATCAGTTGTCGATAGGCCGGATCGCCGGCCCGCAGAAGGGTCTGGGCAATCGCCAGCGTCAGATAGACATTGATTCCCGAGTGGATCATATCCTGAAAAAATGCTCCCGAATGAAAGCAGTGTTCTGTCAGGTAAGCGACGGTATTCATGATCATCGGATCATTGGGCGGGGTCAACTGCAGCGGGTAATCGGCCACGATGGACCCGATCGCTCCCGCGTCCATGCGCCGGTAGGGAGAAGCCGGGATGGCGCCTTTTCTCTTCCTTTCGGGAATGTTATCAATGCTCTCCAGGATGCGTTGTTGAAAGACGACGGCCTGTCGATAGAATTCATCGCGCTCATGGTGAAAATGATATTCCCCGGCAAGGCGGCCGGCTGACTGCAGTCCCGCCAACCCCCAGAAGTTATCCCAGTAATAGTAATCGTTGGGTCCCAGGTGCTCTGCGCTGAATCCGGCCGGCAGCAGCCCGTGGTGGGGTTTGTCCGTGTCCAGTTGCCGGCGTTTATTGATGATCCAGTCCGCGCCTTTGAAAAGCGATTTCACAAAATTTTCGTCATAGGTGATGCCGGTCAGATCATGCAGCCTGCCGGCAATCCACAGCACCTGACCATTGGAATCCCATTCGCCTTCCTGGGATTGAAAATAGCCGGTCAAGGTCTGCCGTGAGGGGAAATTCAAAACCATGCGCGCTGCCCGTTTGGACAGCCCGATTGCCAACAGCGCGTGGATCATCAGACAGGCATCCCGGAACCAGAAGCGTTTGTAGGTGTATGGGCCGGGATAAACCTCGTCTGCGCTCAATAGCAGCATGGTGCGTACGGCGGCATCATAGAGGAACTGAATTTTCTCATCGGGCACCTTCAGCCGTGCGGTGTCGGCGAGGCGGTTCTGCCAGCCTTGAACCGATGAATGTGCCGCGGCCATTTTTTTGGAGGTTGAACGGGCTGCGGGCCCCTCGATCAAAGGCAGCGATACCTTGATTTCCGTGGTTCTGTCTTTCCCGACAGGGAACATAGCCGCGGCCGTGGCCATGCCGATGTCGCAGTCCACAGCCGTTTTTTGTTCCGTCTGGTCCAGGATGTGGGCGACATCACCGTTCTCATAGTTGGAGAAGAGTACTTTTTCCGGCGTGTGATCGAGGTGAACATCGGCCTGCCCGTTGACTAAAAAAGAGTTCGCCTTTCGATCGAATGCAACCGAATCGATAAACTGAACCCCCTCCGGATTATAGGGGCGCAGCGCCAGAACGAGATGCCCGCCGTTTTCAGCAACACCGTCGGCCTGGATATGGGTTTGAAATCCATCCGGGGTTTCATCGACCCACACGGTCGTATCCAGCCGGAGACTCGTTTTTTCAATATGTGTGGAGACGGAAAGCGCGTCGTTTTCCAGGTTGAGGCGCTGATGCGCGTCGTCGGCTTCCGAGGGGACAAGCATGCGCCCATTTTTCGAAACCATCCAGCAATCGATCGACCAGCCATCAAGATAGGGGGTCACCAATCCCCTCGGATCCACGATGGGATAATGCGGCAGATCCGGATGCCCCACGGCCGTCCAGTTGCGATGGGTCAGGTTGACGTGGCTGAAAGCGAACCCTCGGGGAATAAACGATATATCATTGGGTTTGAACTGTTTGACGATCCAAAAGGGCCAGATCCAGTCCAGATTGTACTGGATGGCACGCGTATTGACCAACCCCCTGGCATGAAAGATCACCCCGGCCCGGATCAATTCGATCGGTTCATGCACTTCCGAGGGGTGGCCGAAGCGGCGCAGTCGCGCCAGCAGGTTTATTGGATCCAGGAATCCATAGGCCCGTGCGGCTCTCTTGATGATGAACTTCCAGGGCAGCCATTTTTTCAACATGGTGTTTTACCTCCTGGCTTGAACCGCGACAGCGAGCGCATTCCTCACCGCTTGCGGCGGGCTTAGCGATCTGTAGTGGATTGGACCATTTGCGCATATCTTTTTCGCACCTGTTGGGCGATGAAATAAGCGGCACCCAGAAGCACTATCAATATGAGAATCATTTGAATGTTCCATTTCGATGCCGCGTGGCCCAGCATCACAAATGGAATACCCATCACGCTGTTTACCAGCCAACTGATCAAAAAATACTCACGAAACGGTATGTTCGATATTGGCAGCAGATAATTTTTAACCGCGTAGGGCAGGCCGGGCACGGCCATGAACACAAAAGCGAAACCAAGCTGGCGATCGGCGGGGATATTGAAGATGGCATACTTCTTCTTTCTGGCAAACCGTTCCAGTTGAGAGCGAAAAAGCGTCCGGACCACGAAAAATGAAAAAAGAAGATGGGCAGGCATCACCATAAACATGATCAAAATGCCTGCAACCGCATCGAATCGAATCCCGACAAGCACCAGCAGGGCGGTAATGGGAAAGAACATCATGGGCAAGATCAAAAAACAGCCAATCACTAATGCCGGAGGCGCCTGACCGCTTTTGACCATAGATAAGAACGGTTGTATGTCCTCACGAAAAAACAGAAAACCGGCTGCGACGGTGAGCATGACCAAAAGGGTCACAAGAGCGGCACGGTATTTTTTTAGGATTTCGACCATTGTCAGGACGCTCTCTTTTCTTTCTCGAAGTAGGCAAAAATTTGAGCCCTCAAATCCAAGGGGCGCAGCCATCGCGCACTATTTTTCATACAAGATGGCAGCAATGCAAACCCCCGGGTTTCCTCTTTTCCCGGACCGCCATGGGCGCCGCTCTCCATATTGAACGACAAGGGCGTACCACTGGGTTCCCATCCTGAGATTACCAGATCGCCGGCATTGGGGTGAAGGCAAAGCCGTTTTAAATCCGCTGCCGTCTGATCCAAAAATGGATGATCTTTGCCAAGGATTGCTTCCCGGTCTTCCCAAAGGGAAAATACGCCTGAAGCGTTGACTGCAGCGATGTCCGCTTTTTTTTTAAACAATACCAGGGGAATCTGGGCCTGACGATTCAGGCTGCGGGCGAATTGCTCGAGGGCAGGAGAGGGGTCAACCGAATCGAACTGCCCACGAACCCTGCGCGGCAGGTAGACATGCCCCAGCGGCCCCATGGTCGTAATCCGCACATGATCCGCAGGCCCGGCGGTGAAGGCTTTTCGGCGCCCACGCATTGTCCCGTTCTGTCCGAAGAGAACATTGCCGGCCAGCCGGTAAAGATTGGCAAGGTTGTCGTCCGCATCTTCCTCGTTTTGAGAATTCTCAGGGCCTATTTTTTCTATGATCACTTCACGAATAGCCTGCTTCAATGGCTTTCCGGTATGGCGGTGGTAGCTGTGAACCGACTCCTGACCATGATCGGCATAGACCACGACCTGGTAATCCCGACATCGCGAGCGCATGGCGGTCCGGTACAGATCCCGTACCACCCCGTCGATGCCTTTCAATGTCCAGTGGGCGAATGCGGACCCGGGGCCACGGCGGTGCGCCTGTTCGTCGTAGCCAAAAAAATTGGCCGCAATGATCGGTACACCCCGTGTGACATCCATTTTGACCCGCAGGCGAATCAATTCGCGTAAAATGACGCAAACGAACAACCGGGTCGGGATGAATTTCAATTCTTTGATGATGTTCATTCCACTGGCCATGCCTTTGAAAAAATCATAGACGCTCAAGATCAGCTCAAGGCATGCAACCCCCAGGATCCTGAACAGCTTGCCGATTTGAAGCATAAAAAAGAGAGCCAATTTTATTGGATTCACGGCCCTGATCAATGATTCGAGATTCATGGTTTCGGCGCAGTAGCGGGCAGTATCCGCACCACCTGAATAAATGTTGGAGTAACTGGACCCGCCTGCAAGAAGCGGCCGCCCGGTTTGTTGGAGTTGGCGAGCCATTGCATTGGCGGATGCCGGGAAAAACATGGCGTGCCGCAATCTGGTTTTCCTGTCGATAAATTCAAAGGCGGGGACCACCGTCTTGATGCCGTAAAACAACTCTCCTTGAACAGCCGGCGTGGAAGACGGCAACCCTGAATAAAAGGGTTTTTGTGCATATCCATTTTTTTCCAGCAGTTTGCGGATAAACGGCAATCGATTGCGGGTCAATCCCCGCTGAAACTGGGTGTAGGAGAGCCCGTCGATTTGAATCAGGACCACTCCAGGTTCGTCATCGATGCCGGTACAGCGCGGCAATCCCAGCAGCCGGCTGAAACGCTCCTTTCGAGACAGCCATGTCGACCATGCCTTGAAACCATTTTTGAGGCGATCAATCGGATTCATCGAGACCGATCACTTTCGATTTTTCATCCACGGTTTGGAGAATGCTTTCGGTCTTACCGGCGGCCAAATCCCATTCCGCCCGGCAGGCCAGCAAGAATTTATCCCAAATATACAGCTCGCCGGTTTTATAGGCGCCTTTTTTCTTTCTGGCTTCCACCGCGTTCGCATACAGATCCTGCAATTTTTTCAAGGATCGTTCCCGACCGAACGATTTAACGGTATTGCGGGCCGCCTTGGCCCATTGCGTAACCTTTTGGGGGTGGGCGATGCTCCAGGTCAGCATCTCGGCAAATTGCCTTTCCGATGATTCCCCGTCCAGCAGCCGCCCGTTCAATCCGTCTTCGACCACTTCTCTGACGCCGGGTGCATTCAGCGCGATAACCGGAACACCCGCTGCCATGGCTTCGGTTAAAACCATTCCCTGGGTTTCGGAGTGGGATGCGAAGGCAAAAATATTCATGGCATGGTAAGCATCGGCCAGGGTCTGTCCGGTGGCCTTGCCGGCCAGGATCAATCGCTTGTGCAAACCGGATTCGGTAAACGTTTGCATGATGGTTTGCTGACTGGGCCCTTCTCCCACAACCAAAAAATAGGCATCCGATCGTTTCTCAAGCGTTTGGGCAGCAGCGGTGGCCAGATAGTCCAGGTTTTTTTCCGGTGCCAGTCTGCCCAGATGGCCAATAACAAATGATTCCTGCGGAATACCATGTTTCTCACGGAACGATTCTCCACTGCCCTTTAGAAAAAATGAAGTGTCCACGCCGGTCGGAATGACGGTGATCGGGACGGTCACGCCGCGTTTGCGAATCAGGTGCCGAATGCTCTGGCTGGGCGCCACGACCCGGTCACACATATCGGCATAATTGGTCGACAAGAACGCGGCAAACCGTTTCATATTTTCAGGATTTCTGGCGATATAGTGCGTATATTCCTCGTACAGGGTGTGATGCGTGAAAATCAGGGGCAATTTTCTTCGCCGGGCGGCTCTCAGCCCTGCATCCCCCAATAGATAGGGATGGTGGCTGTGAATGACATCCGGTTCAAACAGATCAATTTTTTCATCCACCAGAAACGGCGAAGGGATGCGGACCGAAAAATCACTGCCGTTAAAATTTTGAATGGCAGGCACCCGGAAAACTTCCGCCTCATCACGGTCATGTTCTTCGCATCCGGGAAACGTCGGGGCAATGACCAGCACCCGGTGACCGGCATCTCTCAAATCCTGAGAGAAAAAAGAAAC
>JAGTUY010000354.1 GCA_018224455.1 Desulfosarcina sp. | reverse complement strand
CAACCAACCCAACTATCAACGGCATCGAAACCCCTTAAGCCGCCATGCGGGTGTTGACTTACAATGTTCACGGTTGCGTTAACGCTCAGCGTCGCGCGAACCCAGCGACCATTGCCGAGATTATCGGCGGCATCGGTGCGGACTATATTGCACTGCAGGAAGTCGATGCCGAGAAGCCCTTCACCAAAAATGTCAATCAAGCCAGGATCATCGGCGAATTGATCGGCATGAATTACATCTATTATCCGGTTGAAAATACCGGGCTGCGTGCATTCGGTCTTGCCGTGTTAAGCCGCTGTCCGGTGAAACAACACACGTTTATGCCGCTGCCGAATCTTTATCCCGGATTGGGTATGCGCAAACGGGGTGTCATGCGCGCGGTATGTCAAACGCCACAGGGAAAATTCCACTTGATCAACACCCATTTGAGCGTTTACAAACTGGAACGGACGATACAGCTCAAATTTTTATTTAGATGGCTTGGCTTGTCGACGGCGCCTTCCAGTGAGCCGATCATTTTGTGCGGAGACCTGAATGCCGGACCATCTTCATTGGTTTACGAGGCATGCTCTCGCCGTCTAAAAGATGTCCAATATGCCTTGAGCCCTTCACGGCCGCCCCAATCGACGTTTCACGCCAAACGCCCCGTTTTTCGCATCGATCACATTTTCGTTTCCGACCACTTCACGCCAATAGGGGCAGACGTGGTGAGAAACCCGCAAACCGTCGAGGCATCCGACCATCTACCGTTAACCGCCGATTTCATATACAATCCAATTCGTCCACCCCACGGCAACCAGGGATGCAGCGGGAATATTCCCTAAGCCATCTCACAGCCGGTCCCAATCCGGTTGAATCAAACAAACATCTTACCCAATCCTAATACAAATCTAATAATTCGAGCCTAATAGTAGCTCAACCGATGACGGCAGCTTGTGCGAATAGGTGGTCGGACATCCAGCAGGAACGCGCTGCTTAGCATCAATCAAGCAATCAGGCTGAATGCGGCGCTTAGGCATTAACCCAAAAGGAATAGTGATTAAACGATGAAATACTACGTTCATCATACTCCTGGCAGATTGCGCATACGCATTCCCTCGATTCGAAACAACCCGGTTAGAGCGGACCACGTTAAATCGCTTCTCATTATCGGCGGAACGGAAAAGATCAAGGTCAATCCGATAACCGGAAGCGTGGTCGCTACCTACGATCCGGGTGCTGTCAGCGGGCAACATCTGCTGAGAATACTCAAAGAAAACGGATTCTACAGCGAAGACCGGACCATAACGATCGACGATCAACTTCGGCAAGCGTCTAACACGGCTGCCCACAAATTTAGACGAGCGTTTTTTAGTTGGGCTGTCGGCCGGGTCTTGGAATCCAATGGCCTCTCCTTGATCGCGGCCTTTATTTAACCCGACCGTCTGACCCGTTTCATAAAACCACGGGCAATTGTTCAACTGCCGGCATCCCGCTTCTTCTTGAGCCTGGCGATTCTTCCCTCAAAGCCGGTTTTGGTTCCATCTTCCAAACCCAATGACATCGCCGTTTCACAGACCTTGATGGCCGCTTCATAACGTTGATCCTCGGCCATGGCGATGGCCATCATCTTGAACGAATCAACGCGGTCCGGGCGTCCGTCTTCATTCTTTTCAAGCGCATCCAGTGCAGCGGGTATCTCTCTGACATGCTGGCCGGCATATCGGTAGAAGGCGTCTCGATGTGCCGGATCAGACCGCAGCCGATAATGGTTGGCCACGAGCTGCCCGAAAAGCGCATCCCGAATCACCGGGTCGTCCACCGATTCCAACAATTGCGCCATCGCATCGATATCGTCGTCGGCCAAGACTTGTTCGACCCGCTCTTGGATGGTCATCTTGCCAGCCGAACCATCCGTCGCCCGTGCATCTTTTTGATTCAACCTTCGCCGGCTTCTTCCCAAAAGAATAAAAAGCCCCCCCAGTGCGCCTACTGAAATCCAAAACCAGTTCATTTCCGCCTCCTACTTGTTCGTTTTCTGGCATGTTAACGCCAGGTATTCAAGTTCCCAATTGCGTATAACTGACGTATGTCGTGACGAGGTATGTCCCCACCAATACGACGCCATAGGATCGTTTTAGCTGCGCACCAGAATACTGGACAGCCAGCCTGAATACCACCAGTAGAATAAACATGGCTGGAAACAACACTGTGAAAAAAAGAGGTGGTGCGAGCAATCCCGAGGCAGAAACACTGGCGGAAGCCCCGGCTACAAAAAGCACGTTCAAAATATCGGCACCAATGACGTTGCCCACTGCCAACTCGCCATGCCCTTTGCGAACAGCGGTAACTGCCGTCACCAACTCTGGCAGGGATGTACCGAAAGCCACCAGCGTTGCACTGACAATCCCCTGGGCGATATTCAACCGAATTGCGGTAACCCTGACAATCGGTATCAAAAAATGCGAGGCAGTCACGACAAGGCCGATTCCCAGCATCAGCCGTAAAAAACAGCTTAAACTCGATAGCTGCCCAGAGGAAGGCATATGCGCTGCCACCCCGGTTGGCGAACCATGTGGTGGCAAGCGAAAGGAAAACCATAGATAAAGCAGAAGCAACAGCAGAAAAAAAACACCCATAAACCTCGGGAGCATACCGCCCTTTGTGAAGGTGTCCTGCAACGAAAGGAAAGGAATGCATGATATGATCAACAGGCATCCTGCGGCAAACTGCAACCAGCCCTGTCGATTGACAATATGCCGTTTAAGCGGCAGCGGTGACAGCAGTGTGGCAACACCGAGGATCAAACCGGTGTCACAGATCACGGAACCGACTGCATTGCCCAGGGCGATATCCGGCTGCCCTTTCATTGCGGCCATGACGGACACGGCCGCCTCTGGCAAGGTCGTTCCGAGGCTGACGATGGTGGCGCCGACGACAATCGTCGGGATATTCCAATGGGCAGCAAATCGGATCGCCTCTTCAACGAGAATGTCCGCTCCTTTGCCAAGAACCATAATCAACAGCACAATCGCCGTCAGCAACACGAAAATGGGCCACTCTTGGATGCCGCCGAAATAGGGTGCGATCATAGCGAAAGGCCTTTCCGATCCTCATGGGGAAAAAAGCTTTGAGATCGCCATTCCAACGTCTTGTTGTATTTCTTTATGGCCAACCGGGCCAATCGCCGGTCCGATTCAACAGTTTGACTGGAAGAGATCGTCTGCGAGGGGCCTTTTGACACTAAATCCTGAAAACGGTAAAGCGCTTTTATGATGATATCTCTTTCCATCAGCACCCCCCTTATTTTTCCATTCAGGCAGATTCGCGCTTCAGCCGGTCGGCCAAATCGGTCGTTTCCCATGGAAGTTCCAAGTCCTCCCGCCCGAAATGCCCATAGGACGAGAGTTTTTGAAAAAAGCCATCGGGGTTTCGGGCCGGCAGCTGCCGGAGGTCGAAGGCCCTGAGGATGCCGGCCGGTCGAAACTCGAAGCGCTCTCCCACAAGGTCGGTCAGATGCTGATCCGTCAGGCGTCCCGTTCCAAAGGTGTTGACGATCAACGAGACCGGCCTGGCTAAGCCGGTGCCGTAGCTCAGCATGACTTCGCAGGTCGTCGCCAGTCCGGCCGCCACGATGTTCTTGGCAGCATACCTGGCGGCGTAGGCACCGATCCGGTCGACGCGCAACGGATCTTTGCCGCTCAGCGCTTTGCCGCTGTGGCGGGCATATTCACCGTAGGTATCCACTGCATTTTTACGACCGGTCAACCCGCTATGGTGCAACGGGCCACCGAAATAGGGTCCGTTCGGGTTGATGTTTATCCAAGTCTTTCTATCCGGCAAAATGGCCATCGAACCGAATACCGGTAAAATCACCGTGTCGAAAAGATCCTGTTGGAGCGATTTACGATTGGGCTTGTCCGGATGCCGGGTGTGCACCTCCATGGTAATGCTGTGGATCCGGTAAGGTGTCCACTTGTTGTATTCCACACCCACCTGAACCTTGGCGTCCGGCATCAGGTAGGGAAGCTGCGCCGCTTTTCTCGCCCGGCTTAGCTGTTGCGTCAGGCGGTTGGCCAGAAAGATGGGCAAAGGCATGAGCACTGGACTTTCGTTTACGGCATAGCCGAAGACGGTCACCTGGTTGCTTGCCGGGATCTTGTCGATCTGCACGTCGGAGAGGGCGTGCTCGTCAAACTGATTCTTTTTATTGATGGCCAAGACTTTCGGAGAGGTGAGAATACTGCAATTGCTTGGATTGAACTCCGGCTGATCGTAACCGATCCGTTTGATGACCTTGCGGGCCAGGTGCGTAAAATCGACCGTGACGGTCGATGCAAAATGCGCGGCGATGAAGACAATGGCACCCGACACGGCGCACTCACAGCGTACCTGTGCATATGGCTCACGAGAAAGGAAATGGTCCACCACGGCATCACTGATCTGGTCACACAGTTTGTCCGGATGGCCTTCGGTCACCGATTCGGAGGTAAACATGAAATGATCGATCATCGGCCTCTCCGTCAAATGTTGTTTGCAGCCACCGGCTGAGACGCACCTTTTTTCCGGTTATCGGGTTTTGCCTTGGCCGCCTCGTTGAAGAGCAGTCCCGCGATAGACGTGCCTGCGATCACAGCCAGATCGATCAATGAGGGCGCCGTCAGCCCCAGCACCGAACGAAGGGGCGGGAAAAACAGGGTTAACCCCTGTAGGGCCAGTGAGCCGCCGACCGCCACGGTCAGGTATGGATTGGGGGGCTGCTTTTGCCGATCGAACAACCCGGCATGCTCGGACCGGCAGCTCAGCGCATGCAGCAGCTGACCGATGGTCAGGCTCTGGAAAGCCAGGGAGGAGGCGCCGCTGCCCAATCCGTATCGGGCGATGCCGTATCCATAGGCGGCCAGCGCGCCACCGGTAATGGTCGCCGATTCGCGGGTCATCTGAAGGAAATCGCCGGTTGAAAAAAGCGGCCTTGCATGCTTGTATGCCGGCAGGCTCTCGCCGGTAAGCATGGATTCGCCAGAAGTTGTCAGCGGACCATTGCTCTTTTTAAAAGATTACCGGTCCATTGTT
>JAGTUY010000353.1 GCA_018224455.1 Desulfosarcina sp. | reverse complement strand
TCGGAGGAGCGGGGTAAACCGGCCAAGGGGTATCTGTTGAAAAGGGGGATGACGCGCAAAACGATTGATGACTTCAAACTGGGATTTGCCCCGGATGGTTGGGATCATTTGGTTCGTCACCTCCGATCAAGGAGAAAGCCTGTCGAGATGGCGCTGCAGGCCGGTCTGATCGTTTCCCGCAAAAAAGGGGAGGGACACTACGATCGCTTCAGGAACCGGATCATCTTTCCGATTTTCAACGGGCAGAACCAGCCGGTGGGATTTGGCGGCCGTGTGATGGACGATGCGCTGCCCAAATACCTGAATAGCCCGGAAACAACGGTATACAACAAGAGCCGATCCCTTTATGGGCTGGACCGGGCCCGTCAAAAATGCCGGGAAATGCAGACGGTATACGTCGTTGAAGGCTATTTCGACCTGCTTTCCATGCACCAGTTCGGCATCGAAAACACGGTGGCCACCCTGGGGACCTCCCTGACCGCCGAGCACGTTCAGATCCTGAAAGGGTTCGTGGGTGAGGGGGGCAAGGCCGCCCTGGTTTACGATTCGGACCAGGCGGGAATCAAAGCGGCCCAGCGCAGCGTGGCGGTTTTCCAAAAAGGACTGCTGGAGGCACGGATCATGGTGCTGCCCAAGGGTCATGATCCGGATTCATTTCTCATGGCTCACGGTCCCGATGATTTTTTAAAGCTGGCTGAACAATCCATGGGTATGATTCCATTCATGGTGGAATCGGCTGTCGAGAAGCATGGGTTGAGTATCGACGGCAAGGTCCGCATCGTCAACGACCTGAAACCGGCCATTTTGGCCATCGGCGATCCGGTTGCCCGATCGCTCCGGGTCCAGCACCTGGCAGAGCGGATTGGCGTGGATGAAACGGTTCTTTTGCAAAAGATCAGGCGAACGGCGCAACCCCCTGCCAGGGCGGCCTGGCTGAAAGATTACCCGGGCAGGGCTGACGCACCGGAGCCGCCGCCGGTTCGCGGGAAAACCTACCGGCTGGAACAACAGGTGGTGGCCATGATGCTTCAATTCCCGGAGATGATCGCCGATATCAAGCGGCGACGGCTCATGGATCATTTCACGGATCCTGTGCTGGCAGAGATCGGGCATGGCATACTCGAGCATTTCACCAATCTCGACAACGACATCGCCGGCTTGGTCTCCCGCTGGGATGACCCGCAGAAAAAGGCCGTGGTCGCCCGGCTTTCATTAACCGATGAGCACTGGGACCGAGACGGCTGCATGAACCTGATGTCCCAATTCGAGAGCAGCATACGCCGCCGGGACAAGACCTTGCTAAAACGTATCGAAGCCGCGGAAAAAAGCGGTGATGACAACCTTCTGGCCATGCTTTTGCGGGAAAAACAGCAGCAGGCCCGAAAGACAATGGAAAAATACGACGGCGGGAGCCATTGACCGCCGGCCATGGCATCCATCGGCTTGCGACAGGCGATGATGCGCATGGGCATAAAAAACAAGTTTTTAGAATATCGCGACCCAATTATGGACTGCAATATGTCCGGCTGTGGTTCAGGAGGCAAACGGCATGACCAAAAAATCCGAAAACAAGCGCAACGGGACATCCACGCAGACACAGAAAAAATCGGCCCAAAAAAAAGCCGCGGCGGTTGGCAAGACGGCTGTTAACGCTGCTGCACCGGACGGAAAATCGGAAAAAACAAAGAAGGCGGTCAAGAAGAACGGCCAGAAAATACTCACGGCCCTCATCGAAAAGGGCAAGGAGCAGGGCTCACTGACCTATGACGAGATCAACGAGGTCCTCCCCAACGAGATGATGTCTTCGGAAATGATCGACGATACCCTGATGATGTTCGACGACATGGACATCGAGATCATCGAAAGCGACAACGACCTTTCAGACAAGGAAAGTTCACCCGAAAAGAAAGCGGCGTTGAACAAATCCGTAGCGGTATCGGACATTGGTTCGGTTACGGACCCGGTGAAAATGTACCTTCGGGAGATGGGCATGGTCACCCTCCTCAGCCGTGAGGGAGAGGTGGTGATTGCCAAGAAGATCGAAGAGGGGGAACAGGACGTTCTCAAGGCGCTGTTGGAAACCTCCCTGGGTGTCAGATACATTCTTGAATTCGGGGACCTGATCGAAGTGGGTGCCCTGCGGCCGAAGCATGTCTTGCGGGATGTGGATGAAGGGGACGCCTATGTGGACGAGATGGTTCAGATTGAAAACTTTCTTGCAACCATTTCTGGTATACGCGCGGTGAATGATGAAATCCAACAGTACCGTGAACGCATGTTTTCCGAGCAGATGGAGCCCGATGAAGCCCGCCGGGTCAGGCGGTGCATCATGCGGCGCAACAATAAAATTTTCGAACTGCTCAAGGGATGGCGATTGGAAGGCGGTGTCATCGACCGCATCGAAGCGCACATCCGCCGGCTCATCGACTGGTTCGACGCGCAGAACAAATTGGTGGCCATCACCGCAGAGGCTTTCGGGGCAACAATTGGGGAGCTTCGTGAACACTTGACCACCAAAGCCAAATTCATGAAATGGGCCAAAAAACATTCCAGTTTGGATCAAGCGGCGCTGGGGCGAATTTATACTCACTTGAATTCTATGGCCGAGCAGCTGGTGGAAAAGGAAAATGACTTCAAGGCCAACAACCGCAATCTCAAGCGGGTGATGGCCAGTGTGGATGAAGGCCGCATGCGGGCCAAATTTGCCAAAAGCGAGCTGATTCGAGCCAACCTGAGACTGGTGGTCAGCATAGCCAAAAAATACACCAACCGGGGACTCCAATTTCTGGATCTTATCCAGGAGGGCAACATCGGACTGATGAAGGCGGTGGACAAGTTCGAATACCGACGGGGATACAAGTTCAGCACCTATGCCACCTGGTGGATCCGGCAGGCCATCACCCGGGCCATTGCCGATCAGGCGCGAACGATACGCATTCCGGTGCACATGATCGAAACCATCAACAAGCTGATCCGTACCTCCCGCTACCTGGTCCAGGAGTTCGGCAGGGAACCCCGCCCTGAGGAGATTGCCGAGAAGATGGAAATACCCATCGACAAGGTCCGCAAGGTGCTTAAAATCGCCAGGGAACCGATTTCTCTGGAAACCCCGATCGGGGAAGAGGAAGACAGCCATCTGGGCGACTTTATCGAAGACAAGAAATTCATGCTGCCGTCAGAAGCGGCGGTCAGCATGAACCTGGCCGAGCAGACCCGTAAAGTACTGGCGACCCTGACGCCTCGTGAGGAAAAAGTGCTTCGCATGCGCTTCGGTATCGGCGAGAAGGCGGATCACACCCTGGAAGAGGTTGGGCAGGACTTTACCGTTACCCGTGAGCGAATCCGACAGATCGAAGCAAAAGCACTGAGAAAGCTGCGCCACCCCACCCGCAGTCGCAAGCTGAAGAGCTTTATCGACAATTGACAGGGCAAGGGACGGGCTTGCATTTGCTTGACAAATAGCCATGACGGAGGTAGACAAACAATCGCTTTTGACCTGACACGGGCCCATAGCTCAGCTGGCAGAGCCACCGGCTCATAACCGGTCGGTCCCTGGTTCGATCCCAGGTGGGCCCACTTAAAAAAAACTCCGGCGCCGTTCGTCAACCCATAACGCCCGGAGGTCTCGGCATCTGGTTGTGTTGAGGACAAAAGGCGATTCGGCGTGGATAGACTCCGGCTACCGCGCCTTTTTTATGCCCGATGCCGGCAACCGGTCGTCTGAGGGAAACAGCATGACAGCAACCGTGGCTCAATTTGTCCGCATTCTTGACCACCTGGCGCCTCCCCGCCTGGCGGAGTCGTGGGACAATGTCGGTCTTCAGATTGGAAACCCGGACTGGCCGGTAAAAAAAGTATGGACGGCTTTGGACCCGCTGCCCGAGGTGGTGGCCAGGGCCTGTAAAAACGATGTGGATTTATTGGTCACGCACCACCCGCTGTTTTTCAAGCCGGTCAAGCGCATCGACTGCAGTTCACCCCTGGGCGGAATTGCCGCAATGGCCTTGTCCCGACGGTTGGCCATTTTCAGTGCCCACACCAACCTGGATAGTGTGCCGGGCGGCGTGAATGATGCCCTGGTCGAAAGGATTGGGCTGCACAAGGTTCGGGTTCTTGCCGGCCCTGCCGATGCCGATATGTGCAAACTGGTGGTATTCGTTCCTTCGAATCGAGTGAAGGTCGTCCTCGATACGTTGTTTGCAATGGATGCCGGCCGGATGGGCAATTATGCATGCTGCAGTTTCCGATGCGAGGGCGTGGGAACCTTTTTACCGTGCGCGGGTTCATCCCCTGCCGTCGGCAACATCGGCACCCTTACCGAAGTCCAGGAAAGCCGTATAGAAATCCTCGTTGCCAACGCGGACCTGAGCGCGGTGGTGCGTGCACTGAAAAAGGTGCACCCCTATGAATCCATGGCCTATGACGCCTTTCCCCTGGCTGTTCGCGACCACCAGGCCGGTTTGGGACGGGTGGGGGAGCTTGAACCGCCATTGCCACTGGGTGCCTTGGCAGCGAAACTGAAAGCCGAACTGAACCTTTCATCGGTGAAGATGGTCGGCCAGGCGGACACGGTGGTGGAGACGGTGGCGGTATGCTCCGGAAGTGGCGCCAGTTTGATGACCGCAGCCATCGCCACCGGCGCACAGGTGTACGTCAGCGGGGACCTGGGCTATCACACAGCCAGAGATGCCCAGCAGGCAGGCATCGGGCTCATCGATATCGGACACTTTGGCTCGGAGCACCTGGTCGTCGACGTTCTGGCCGCGCTCATCCGGAAGTCCGTCAAGGCCTCAGGCCTATCGGTCACCGTGGAGGCCGTGGACATGGAAAAAGACCCATTTCATTACCTGTAAAAAGCGGGATACGAGAAAGGCAGGCATGAGCAATATTCAAGAACAGATTCACATCCTCGTTGAGGTCCAGGGCGTCGAGTTGGAGATCCATCAAGCCGGCCGCCTGGTCCATGCATTGAGCGACGAGTCCGCCGCCCTGGATCGGGCAGTTGCCGAGCGTGAGGACCGGGTCTCCTCCGAAAAAGCGGCCCTTGACGACCTGAAAAAAGCCTATCGCGATCTTGAATCCGAATCGAAGGTCAACGCAGGGATGATCGTCAAAAGCAACGAAAAGCTCCGTGCGGTGAAAACCAACAAAGAATATCAGTCGATTTTGAAAGAGATCGATGAGATCCGAAAAAAAAATTCGAGCATCGAAGACCGAATGCTGGAGCAATTAGAGGCCATTGAATCCGCAGAGAACTCGGTCAAGGCAGAAGCGGCGGAGCTGGCGGGCTTCTTTCAATCCTATCAGGAAAAAAAAGAAGCCTTTGCCGCCAAGGAGAAGCGGGAGCGGCAGACCGTCGAAGCGTTGAACGATAAGAAGGCCCGGATCAGTGCCAATGCCGATCCTAAAATAATTACCGTTTTGGACGATGTGAAAAAAAAGGTTCGTGGGCTGGCTGTGGTCCCCGTTCAGCAGGCCATTTGCATGGGATGCCACATGAATATTCCCGCGCAGCTGTTTAACGAGCTGCAGCGATTTGATGAGCTTCGGTTTTGCCCCCACTGCCATCGTATTATTTATTGGAAAGAACAAGGATAGCGAACAGCGGTCGGAGTAGACCAGGCGGTCGCTGGCTCCTTTTCTGGAGCTGGAGGAAAGTCCGAACACCACAGGGCAGGGTGCTCCATAACATGGAGTCGCGGCGACGCGAAGGAAAGTGCAACAGAAAGCAGACCGCCCCGC
>JAGTUY010000352.1 GCA_018224455.1 Desulfosarcina sp. | reverse complement strand
TTCACCGGAGCGAAACCGTCGATCAGTTCCCGACAGCGAAAGGCCTCGGTGGTCACGATGAATCCAGGGGGCACCGGCAGCCCCAGGTTTTTCAATTTGAGCAGATTCAGCCCCTTGTTGCCCATATAGATGATGCCGACGGCGCTGTTGTTGACCGCTTCCAGGCTGGTTATGATCCGCTGGGGGTCATAGTTGAGCAGTAAATGGAGCTTGTTCTTGGGGAGCATATTGGACTGGTGAAACAAGGTGTTGAGAATTCGGGTTAAAAAAAGATCCAATTGCTGCAGGCCCAAGGAGGCGGCGATGCGATCACGGAAAAAAATCTCGGAGACCCGGTGTTTGAGCTTGTCCGCATCTACGACGTTCTCCCGGGGAAGGTATTTTTCCAGGATCCGGTCTGTGGGCATATGGGAAAGAATGCGTGTCAGATTCTGCCCGTGAATATTGTTGAAGTAGTCGTTGATGATATTTTTAACGGCTACTGCGAATCCCTTGAAAATATCCAGGTACTGGGTAAAGGTGAATCCTCTCACCTCCAAGGCATGGGCCAGCAGGTCCAGCTGACGTTCCAGCTCTACCGAGTAAGCGCCGTCCAGGCGAAGGGCCTTGTCAAACAGGGTGAGCCGCTCATAGATGTCGTGAAACGTGGCCCGGGTGATCAGGCCGAGATTGATCTGGTCGACCAGTTCTTCGAACAGCACGTTAACCAGGGACTCGATCCGAAAGGTGAGTCCCAGTGCGTCGAACTTGCGCTCGTGGTAGCTGCCGTACATGGAGGGTATGTCGACGGTGATGTGGCGTTTTTTGTAGATGTCCGCCCGGATTTCGTAAGTCTCCTCGGAGAGAATGACCGCCTTGAGCCGCTCCAGGTAGTCCATCAGCATGAACAGCCGCCGTTTCAGGTCGGGCTCGTCCAGTGCCGCGTGCAGCATGTCAAGGTCCGGAAAAGATTCCCTGTCCAGCTGCCCCATGTGGTGGCGGAGGGATTTATAGTCCAGTTGGTATTTGTGGTAAAGCAGTTTGTAAAATGCGGCGATGAGCGCCACCCGCTCGGCGTCGACAGCCTTGGCGCCGGGCGCTTCTGCCAGCAGGGTCTGAATACCTTCATTTTCCTCTACGAGCAGTTCTTCGGGAAGCGCCAGGCCTTGGTTGCTCAGGTGCGTGAAAAGGGCGTTGACCCCGTCAATGTATTCGCCGCGGGAGTCGATCTGTGCAAAGATGTTGGGGGGGACAAAGGGTTGAAGCGGTGCCTTGTCCCGTGTCTTCCAGAAGTGCAGAACGGCCTCCATGAACCGGATGATGCGGTTGGAACTCTCCACATGGCTTTGCTTTCGCAAAAAATGGATCAGGATGTCCCGCCGGTGGGTAATTTCATCCAGCCGCGTGGAGATGTCCCGCAGGACGCCCTCTGCGCCAATATCGTTAAAAAAGGCAGGAAAGAGGCGGGTCAGCTGTTTGGCAAGATTATAGACCGGCCCGATCTCACTGTTGAGAAAACGGGTGATGTCCCTGGGGAATAGGTCCGTGTCTTTGATGAATATCCCGGATAGCGAGAGTTTGATGATCAGGCTGGAGAGCAGTCGTGAGGACCATTTGGGCTTGCATTCGATCAGCTCCAGCCATGTCCGGATGTTCTGCAGATGCGCCGAATTGACTTGGATCTGCCAGTCGTTGCCCACGCCGCCCAACATGGGGGTCTGAAAACCCAGATCCACCACCCGGTCGATAAAAAAGTTCACCAGGTCGATCTCGTCGGTCCTGTAGACCCCCTGGCCCATGTTGAGAACACAGGTGAGGGACGTGGCCGGAAACTGCTCCGTCCGGGTTTTCAGGATATACAAGGTTTTTTCGATTAGGTCGCCAATCTTACGGTAGCTCTCATTTTCGATCAGCCAGCCCACGGTGCGGTTGATGTCGCGCAAGGCCTCTTCATGGATCAGGTTCAGGCCGGAAATGCTCATGATATGAAAAAGAAAAATGACCTTCCACTGCTTGCCTTGCCCGCCGTCGGCGCTAGCCTGAAGCAGCATCTGGGGCATCACGCGGTATCGCTCGACGATGGCACTGAAATCCGTCAAGGCAAGCAGCTGGTCGAATACCGACGGGGCATCGGTCTCCGGCAGGCGCTCGATCTGGTGTAGACGGTCCATAAGGGCCTGCAGCACTTCATGGGAAATTTCTGAAAAACAGGCGCGGACAGGCTCCGGATCACGGATCCGGCCCGCAGCCGCTTGAAAACAATCCCACGGGTCCTTGACCTCGCACCAAAAATCATAGGTGACCTTGAAGGTGCGGACCAAAAGGCGATTGAGCACCGCATAGTCGGTGATCGCGCTGTTGCCTCGCTCCCTCAGCAACCGGATGATGCGCTTGATCGGGTAAAAACTTTTAACAAAGAGAAAAAACCGGTCGTCAGGACAGTCATAGATCCAGTTGAAGGCCTTGTTGAGTGCCGGCAGAAAATCGGGAAGCCGGTCATGCGAGTCGCCGACAATCTGCTGCAGATACAAAAGCAGGTTGTCCACCGCATCCATGCGAACATCATCATCCACGTTGGCCTCGATGACCTCACTGAAAATGCCGACCATGGCCTCAGCTGCTTCTACGCCCCGGGGGTGGGACCGAAACAGATGGAAGTAGTCCAGCGCGTACCCGCGGGCCTCCCCCACGATAAATTGCCAATTGCGATAGGGATGGCTCAGCTCCCGAAGGAAGGTGTTCACTCCTTCCATCAAGCCGAAGTAGCGGGACATGACCGCCTGAATACACTCATAGCGGGCATCGATGGTAACATCCACATAGGTGCTGGCCCGGTTGGCTTCAAGGGCCTTGGACTTGATCATTGTCATATACGAAGAAGATCCCCTCACGGTTCCGGTTGTCTGTTTGAAACCAAACTATCAAAGCGATGCCCGTATTTCAAGCTGCGCCTTTCAGTGACCGTTCACGGGTTCAACGGTTCAGGGTTCAGAGGTCAACCAATAGAAAACAAACCCAGAACGGTGAACCCTGAACCTTTGAACGCCTGTGCTTTTCCGGTTTTCGATTCCCGTTTGAATAAAACTGTGATATTGAACCAATATGCACTGAAATCATGGGGTTGCTCAACCTTTGAACCCAGAACCCAGAACCCTTGAACGATTACATGACTTTTACCACCACACAGGTCAGGGCCATGGAAGAAAAAGAAATCCACCTGGATGACGCCGCGGAACAGCTTTTTTCGCAGATCGAGGGAATCGAAGAACACAAAAAAGGACGATCGGCTTCGGAGTTGATGGCCGAGAGCCTGGCCGAAGAGCAGAAACAGCAGGACGTATGGCGGATTCTGCTTTGCGAAATTGTGCATCACATCGCCGGCTATTTTCAACGCATGGATCTGGACGCACGGCAGACCGAGGAGCGTCAGACCTTCGATCAACTGACGGAGACCCTCGCCAAACTTTCCCAGCTGCCCCAACAGGCAGGGCGGATTCTGGTCCGCTATCGAGGCCTGTCCGGCGATTCAGATATTCCCGAGCGGTTGGATTACGAAATCCTTTTCGGAAACATGGTGGTTGACCTGGATTTCCTTCCCACGATGATCAAGCGCCACGGGTCCCTACTTTCCCACCTGATGGGCCAGCTGCTTGATGCTTTCGGAATTTTCTCCGACCGCGGCATCAACAATCTGCACCTGAAACTGCCCAAAGGAGATCCTGATTCATCAGATCGGTTGCGTCGCAGCCTTCACATTCTGTGCCGGCTTTACCGGGCACACGAGAACCAGCGTGACATTGTCCTGGGTCCCGGCAAGGAGAACCTGGTGCCAATCGTAACCGATGAGAAGCGCACGCTGAGTACCAACTTGACCCTGGTGGCCGGCGTCAACCGATTGGGTGCCAAAACCATGCGCAATCTCGTTGCCAAGGTGGATGCCTGGATGCAGAAAAAAGAGGCGTCCGACGAAGGCTGTCGGTTTACCAGCGTATACAATGCCATTTTCGGTCTGCCCAAGATCAGTGCCCAACTGATACCCCCACCCCTGGAGATCAACAATCTGGACTGGCTTATGCGGGGGGAAAGCGAAAAGAACTTTACCCGGGAGAAAGCCAAAGTGGCTCGGATCATCGCCAGCGTGGAAGTCTCACCTGAAAAGGCCGCCAAGGTGATTAAAAGCGTCTACGGTGATGACTACCAGAAAATCAATTCTCACCATCTGGAAGAGCGGCTGGGGCTCTCCTCCGGTCTGCTTCAGGCCATCGACAATAAAGTGAAAAGCGAAGATGCCCGGCAGGAGGTGTTGAGCAACCTGCAAAAGCGCCTGGACACGGTGAGAGACGATGTGTTCGACAACCTGTATTTCAACCGTTCCGAAGACGGTGACGTGGGCGGGCGCGGACCCATCCTGGGCGCAGTCCACCGGCAGTTGCATAAAATGGTCTCCTTTTTCAAAGGGCGCTCCTCCACCCGGAAAAAAATGACTTCCATGGTTCACGGCACCATCCGGTTCGAGGAACGGGATTATGAGGTCCTGTCTGAGGATTTTGGCATCGATATGGATGAAGCCCGCCAGTTGGTCGACGTGCTGAAAAAGTGTTTCAACGACAAGGGCCGCTTCCTCAAAGCGTCATTTGTCGACGCCCTGTCCCGATTCACCCGCTACGAGAAAAAGATTTTCGAGTTCCTCTGGCGGCACCTCAAAGATGTGGTGGTACCGGAAGACCGTACCGCTTTTCTCAATGCCCTGCAGATGCTTACCTCCAGGATGAACCAGCCCAAGCGGGCGTTCAAGATCCTGCTGGAGGATTTTCTCAAGGATCCTGGCGACATTCAATTCTCTGACGCCAAAGCATTGGTTCTGGCCAACCTCATTCTCCACGAATATGACAAGAGCCTGGCCGACATCGAAATTACGCCGGAGGACATCCTTTTCAACCAGCGTGGCCTGAACAAGGAGGTGGCGCGGTATGCCGCGTGGCGCATGGATCGCGACCAGGAAGCCTTTTTCGACAAGGTCCGGACCATTCATCAAGCCCTGTGCGAAGCCCTGGAGTTTGGCATGACCCGCAAGCACCGGTTGTCCGCGAAGGATCTCCTGGGTCTGGAGCGGGAGGTTTACATCTTTTTGTCCATGATCGAAACGGCCGTGGGGCAATCGGTGCTGCGCAGTGCCCTCGCCGAATACGGCAGCCCGGAATCGGACCTCTACTTTCTGAAAGAGAGCGACCGGTTCATGTCCCACCTGCTGCAGAACCTTCGGATAGGCATCCGCGGACTGGCCAACATCGGCAGCATGGATAACATTCCGTCTTTGGACGCCGTCAAAACCCGCGAGGAGATCTTTCAGCGCCTTAAAAAGACCAAGGCGCACCGCGATCAGTCCCGCCTTATTTCGGAATGGGTGGATGAAGCGGTGAAGATCATCAAGTTCCGTTCGTAGGGCCCCTGCCATTAATGAATAGACACGAAATTGCGCTCTCCATCCAAGATGATAAGATCCTCCCAATGGAGATCAGTGCGTCCATCAAATGATATTGCCTGTCTTTAGAACTAATCATATGTAATTAATATGGTTTTTTCTTTATTGAGGCCAGGCGTTGGTTTTCACACTCGTTCCACTACCCTACCTTTTTTTGAGCATACGCAAAAAACTGCTTGACGTTTTATGAGCTTATACTTAATTTAGATTCGGTTAAATACTCGTTTGCGTGCAGGATGCCCCGCGGGTAGACGGGGTGACGTCAACGCATGCAGAATAGTTATTGAACCCTCCCCGCGGCAAGCTGCGGGAAGGGTTCACCGTAAGGAAAAAAACATCGCTTTTCAGTTCGCTCGGATTCTCCGCCGCAAGCGGCGGGGAGTGCGCGCTATCGCGGTTCAGGGAGGGTAGACCCAATGATCATCAGTATCGCCAGCGGCAAGGGGGGTACCGGAAAGACCACCGTGGCCACCAATCTTGCCGTATCGGTATCATGCCCGGTTCAGTTGTTGGACTGTGACGTGGAAGAGCCCAATGCCCATCTGTTCATACGGCCATCCATCCAGGAAACAAAAATCGTCACCACCCCGATTCCTGAAATTGACCTGAAAAAATGTAATCACTGCAAGAAGTGTGCGGAAATATGCCGGTTCCGGGCCATTGCCGTTCTCGGCGATACGGTGCTCACGTTTCCCGAGCTTTGCCACAGCTGTGGCGGGTGCATGGCGGTATGCCCGGAGGGGGCAATCACCGAGAAAGGACGGGAATTGGGCGTTCTGGAAGCCGGTGTCATGAACGGCGTCTCTTTTGTCCACGGGCGGCTGCGCGTGGGGGAAGCCATGAGTCCGCCGCTGATCCGAGCTGTTCGAGACCGCTCCTGGGTCGACGGCCTGACGCTGATCGACGCCCCGCCGGGCACCTCATGTCCGGTGATCGCCGCCATGAAGGATACGGACTTTGTCCTGCTGGTTACCGAGCCGACCCCCTTTGGCCTTCACGACCTGAAACTGGCCGTGGAAGCGGTGAAAATACTCGAGATCCCCATGGGACTGGTCATTAATCGCGCCGATATGGGTGACGATACGGTCACGGCCTATGCCCAGGCCGAAGGGCTTCCCATTCTCATGGAGATTCCCTTCGACCGAAAGATTGCCGAAAGCTATTCCCGCGGAGAGATGTTCGCCTTGTCCCTTCCCGAATGGAAGGCCCGTTTCCGGGAACTGATTGAGAAAATTGAAGCGATAACTGGAAAGGGGGCCGGTGCACAATGAAGGAACTGGTTATCTTGAGCGGAAAAGGGGGCACCGGCAAGACCAGCCTGACGGCAGCTTTTGCGACCATTGCCACCGGTTGCCTGTTGTGCGATGCAGACGTGGACGCAGCGGATCTGCATCTGCTGATGCATCCCGACGTTCAGAAACGGACCGATTTTCAAGGCGGCGGGGTAGCCGTAATAGACCCGCAGCGGTGCACCGAGTGCGGTACGTGCATCGAGATGTGCCGGTGGTCCGCCATCGGGCCGGATTTCGTCGTCGATGAGATCGGATGCGAAGGCTGCGGGGTATGTGTGGATTTCTGTCCGGAACAGGCCATTGATTTTCCTGTCAAAACATGCGGCCAGTGGTTTATCTCCGCCACCCGCTTCGGACCCATGGTGCATGCCCGGTTGGGCATTGCCGAGGAAAATTCCGGGAAACTGGTGACCCTGGTGCGTCAGCAGGCCAGGCAACTGGCCGAAGAGAGAGGTCTTGACCTGATCCTCACGGATGGGCCTCCGGGTGTGGGCTGTCCGGTGATCGCCTCGGTGGGCGGTGCCACCAGCGTGGTGATCGTTGCCGAACCGACCGTTTCCGGCATCCATGACATGGCCCGGGCCATCGAACTGTGCCGCCATTTCAAGGTGCCGGTGATGGTGTGCATCAACAAGTTCGATCTGAACCCGGAAAACAGCGCCACCATTGAACGGATGGCCCGCGAGGGGGGCTTGCCGGTGGTTGGTCGCGTTCCCTTCGATCAGGCGTTTACCCGGGCCATGGTGCAGGGGAAGACGCTGCTGGAATACGACGGTAACGGGCCAACGGGAGATCAACTGCGCCGGGTCTGGGAAAGCATCTTGAATACATCGGCCATGAGGGCCGAAAAATAACAACCGAAAGGAGACAGTGATCAATATGGAAAAAGGAAGAATTGCCATCCCTTCGATGCAAGAAGGGGGTCTTGACGGCAAACGGGCAGGGCATTTTGGCCATTGTGACACGTTTACCCTGGTGGACGTGAAAGACGGAACCATCGAAAAGATTTCCACCATCGCCAACCAGGAACACGTTCAGGGCGGTTGCATGGTGCCGGTGAACCTGCTGGCGCAAAATCAGGTCAATGCCCTGATCGTGGGCGGCATCGGCATGCGCCCGCTCATGGGATTCCGTCAGGCAGGCATCGATGTATACCACGACGACCAGCGGCAGGATATCCGTCCGGTGGTGGAAGATCTGATTGCCGGGCGACTGACCATGATTGCCGATGATCAGGTATGCGGGGGTGGCGGACACTAACTTCAGAGGGAGGAAAATCGATGAAAATTGCCGTTACATCCACGGGAAAAGACTTAGAGTCGCCCGTGGATCCCCGTTTTGGCCGGGCGGCCTATATCCTGATTGTCGACGCCGACACGCTGGATGTCGAGGTGCTGGACAACAGCGAGAACGTCAACGCCTTCAAAGGCGCCGGCATTCAGGCCGCAACCATGATCTGTGATAAAAAAGCCGACGTTCTGCTCACCGGGTATTGCGGTCCCAATGCATTCAAAGCCCTGGCTGCCGCGCGGGTAAAGGTCGGCGGCGATGTGAGCGGTACGGTTCGTGAAGCGGTAGCAGCGTTTGCAGACGGAAAAGTCAAACTGACCTCCGAACCCAATGCCGAGGGTCATTGGTAGTCCCTGCCGTCGCGTCCGATTCAGGCAGAACCCTCCCCGCAGCTTGTCGGCGGAAGGCAGAAATCCCGTTCATCGGGGCCGCGGGGAGGGTCCAGCCGCTCATGGCGAATACAACCGAGCAGTCATTCCAACCCTTATCGGTGGGAAGCGATGTATGGCTTCCCACAAAAAAAAGAAGCCAGTCGGCGGCGGTACGCGTGACATAAAGGTCCCACCCGCACTCAATTATTAACCTCTCCCAACTTCCTAAACCCACACGTTTTCCCGCGTTGACAGACAACTATTTGACGGCGGCGCTTCTTTGGACTATTTTAAAAGATACAGACTACAGGAGAGGTGCCCTCATGAGTGTCTTTAGAAAGTCCCTACGGGTGACCCGAAGTCAGCCGGTGATCGAGGGTGCCGGTGTTCATCTTAAACGGGCTTTCGGCCACAGCGAGGCTCCCGGGTTCGATCCGTTTCTGCTGCTGGACGATTTCCGTTCTTCGCACCCCGATCACTACCTCAAGGGTTTTCCCTGGCACCCTCACCGGGGTATGGAGACCATTACTTACATGCTTGACGGTTCCGTGGTGCACGGTGACAGCATGGGTAACACGGGAACCATCGGCCCGGGGGACGTGCAGTGGATGACTGCCGGCAGTGGCATCGTTCATCAGGAAATGCCCCGGGGGGATGCCACGGGAAAGATGGGGGGATTTCAACTGTGGGCCAACCTCCCGGCCACTCACAAGATGATGGCCCCGCGCTATCAGGAGATTCCGTCCCGCCAGATTCCCGAGGTTCTTTTGGATGGCGGGATTCGCGTCAGGGTGGTGTGCGGCCGGGTGGGCGATGTGAAAGGGCCGGTCACCGATATCGTCATCGATCCGCAGGTCCTTGACGTCTCCATGCCGGCGCACGCCCGTTTCAGCCATTCCGTCCCCCCGGGATACACGGTCTTGGCCTATGTCGTGGCGGGCCGAGGCGGTTTTGCCGATGCGATTGATTTCCCGGCCCTTGAAAACGGCACCCTGGTGGCCTTTGAAGACGGCGACCGTGTCGCCGCAGCCACCGCCGACGATGGTTTCCGGTTTCTGCTGATCTCTGGTAAGCCGATCGGGGAGCCGGTGGCCTGGCAGGGGCCCATTGTCATGAACACCCAGGCGGAACTGGTGCTGGCGTTTCGGGAATATCAGGACGGGTCGTTCATCAAATCCGGCGCCGGGAGCCCATGATGATCAACGCATCAGAACAAAGCAATGATGTCCGGGTGGAAAGCTGGTGCGAGCTGTGCGAGCGCCGCTACGACAACTCCTGGCAGGATACCCTGTTGCGGTTTCGTTCCAATTATGCTTTCCGGGGGCTGGACGGCCTGGCATTGTGGCTCAAGCGGCAATATACCCCCCGGACCTGAACGCAATTAAATGTATCGCCCAAAGGAGAAATGCACGATGACACCTGAAACGTTCAACGCCCTGGTCGTGGAAGCCGGTGAAGACAAAACCTATGTCAAACAGATTAAAAAGAGAGTGGTGGACGATCTGCCCGACGGGGATGTGCTCATCCGTGTGAACTACTCCTCCCTGAATTACAAAGACGCGCTGTCGGCCATCGGCAACAAAGGGGTCACGCGCAGCTACCCCCACACGCCGGGCATCGACGCCGCGGGCACGGTCGCAGACAGCCGGGTCGATGCCTTCAAAACGGGTGACCCGGTATTGGTGACCGGCTACGACCTGGGCATGAACACGTCGGGCGGGTTCGGCCAGTACGTGCGGGTGCCGGCCGGCTGGGTGGTTCCGCTGCCCAAAGGCCTCACCCTTAAAGAGAGCATGATCTTCGGCACGGCCGGCTTCACCGCCGGCATGGGTATTCTTTTTCTCACCGAGCAGGTCAAACCCGAAGACGGCCCGGTGCTGGTCACCGGCGCCACCGGGGGGGTGGGCAGCGTTTCCGTGGCCGTACTGGCCAAACTGGGGTATACGGTGGCGGCCGTCACCGGCAAAACGACCGAGGCGGCATTTCTCAACGGCATCGGCGCCTCGCAGATCGTTGCCCGGACCGATGCCGCCGACACCAGCGGCCGGCCGCTGCTCAAGGCCCAGTGGGCCGGTGTGCTGGACACGGTGGGCGGGGAGATCCTGGCCACGGCCATCAAGTCCACGCATCCCTGGGGCACCGTCACCTGCTGCGGCAACGTGGCCTCACCCGACTTGCCGCTGACCGTCTTCCCCTTCATCCTGCGCGGTGTCCGGCTGATCGGCATCGACTCGCAGAACTGCCCCATGGACATCCGGCTCAAGGTATGGAAACACCTGGCCGGAGACTGGAAGGTCGATGCCCTCCACGATCTGTGCAGGGAGATCGGCCTGAAGGGCCTGAACGAAAACATCGACCTGATTCTGAAAGGCAAGCAAAAGGGCCGGGTAGTGGTCAGCCTGGGCGAATGACCCACCGGTGGTGACGTGATTCCCATGATGGGACCCCATTGTTGACGATGGGTCCGAATCGATGCGCAGCAATACGCCGCTGATGTTCCGCTCTTGGTACCGTTCCCGCTGAACGGTTGGCCTTGCTTGTCCCGTCGTGGTCGATCCATTTTACCGATCCGGCCTGGATTGACCGTTGACATTTCTGAACCGTCATTGCCCGCAATATCCGTTTGACAATCCATCCATATCGTCATTTAATAAATCAGATCACTGTTGCAGCCGGCACCTGATGCGCTGTTCCTTAAATCATTACTGTCGCCGTTTCTTCTTCAACCGCCGGCGATGCGCCTATCGTTAGCTCGCAACGGGTGATTCCACGCGTCTGCACCCTACATGTAAAAGGAGGCTCCCATGAGTGTCAAAGTTCTGATCACCCGCACGGTGCCCGGAGACAAGGGCAGGCAAATGCTTCAGCTGTTCAGGGAGATGCGTTCGCTGGCCACGGCCCAGGCCGGCTACATTTCCGGCGAAACCATGAAAAGCAACGACCGCCCCGATGTGTTCCTGGTCATCAGCACGTGGGATTCTGCATCGGACTGGGAAAAATGGCTGCTCAGCAAGGAGAGGCAGGCGATCCAGGACAAGATGGACGCACTGCTCGGCGGCAAGACCCACTATGAGATGTTTCACTACGGCTTGCGGGGGTGATTGTCGGCTGCGATGATCAGGTCGGCCACGTTGCTGGAAGAGGTCGTATCTGATCAATCGCCTTCACTGTCACCCAGGCCGGTAAAGTCGAACCGGAGCACAGCGATGCCTTTGCGCGTCAAGGCCTGGCTGACGGCCGCCACGGTCTTGGTGTGCTTGCTGCGCGTAAAGCAGTGGCAAAGCGTGCACAGGCATCCGGGACCGCCCCCGGCGGCAGATCCCGTCGTCCGGAAAGCATCCCGCCGTTGGCATTCTGAAAACTGAGGTAAGATACTATTCGCTCTGGATCCATCGGGTGACCTCATTGACCTGCGTCATTTCAAAAAAATCCATGCGGATGCCGCTGAAGAGACTGAAAATTCCCACCCAGGTGTCTTTCCAGAACCGGTCGCACACGACGGCTACCTTGTCGATGGCGTGGTCGTAAATCCGCAGGAATCGCAGATCATGGTAAAAATCTTCGGCACTGTTAAATGATGGATAGTGCCGCATCACCAGCACCAGGCGAACCCGGCCCAGTTCGTCCACGGCCTGGTCCATGTCCCGGCAGATTGCCTTGAACCGGTCCGCTCGGATCTCCGACCGGACGTCGAGGGTCAGTACGTTTCCCGCACCGGTGAACTCTGAAAGCTGCATGGTGGGCCTCCTTTTTTTCGTTATTATTCCATTATAATCACATTTAACGGTGTTGTACCATGCACACCCGTTTTCTGTCCGATGGTGGGTAGCCGGCGGGGACAGGGAACCCGGCGCTTGCGAATCCTGAAAAAACGGTTACAATAGCCATTTCACAGGTAATGGGCATTCAGAAGCGAGTCAACCTCCAGCAAAGGAATTCATTTGATGCCGGATAGCAGCAGCAAAGGCTTTTCGAAACCCGTGGAACTGCATTTTACACGTACCAACGGACCGGTGGACGACGCCATCGACGTCCTGATGGCCCAGGTGGGCGACGTGGCCCACCCGGATATTGTGCGTGAAATCATCCTGGCCGGGCTGAAGGCCGGGCAGGAGAACGGCGGTCGGGCCGATCTGAAGCTGATGAACTCATCCATGAAGGAGATGCGCTTTACCGCCAAAGTCTTCGGTCCCTATCGCAAGGTGCGCAAGGTGACGGTGTTCGGCTCGGCCCGGACCCGGTCCGATGCGCCCTTGTATTACATGGCAAGGGACCTGGGGAAAAAGCTGGCCGAGGCCGGATTCATGGTGATTACCGGCGGCGGCCCCGGGATCATGCAGGCCACCAATGAAGGGGCCGGCCCGGAACACTCCTTCGGCGTCAATATCCGGCTGCCCTTCGAACAGAAACCCAACCCCGTGCTGGTGGGCAATCCCCGCCACATCACCTACAAATATTTTTTCAACCGCAAAGTGGCCTTCCTGAAAGAAGCCGACGCGGTGGTCCTCTTCCCCGGCGGGTTCGGCACCCTGGACGAGGCCATGGAATCCATCACCCTGCTGCAAACCGGCAAACTCTATCCGCTGCCCCTGTTTTGTATTGACGAACCCGCCGGGACTTATTGGGAACACCTGTTCGGTTTCCTCGATAACGAACTCTCCGGCCACGGGTACATCTCCCATGACGACTTCGGCCTGATTGAACGGGTGACCCGTCCGGCGGATGCCGTGGCCCGGATCCGTCATTTCTACTCGCGCTATCACAGCCTGCGGTACGTTCAAGACCAGCTGATTATCCGCATGTCCACGCCTTTGGATCAGAAAGATGTGGACTCGCTTAAAAAAGCGTTTGCGGGTATTTTAATTCCCGGGGGGGATATGCGTCTGTCCGGCCCCCTCGACGATGAAATCAACGAACCGGAACTGGCTCATCTTTCCCGGCTGGTGATGGATTTCAACAAGCGGGATTTCGGGCGGCTGCGGCAGCTGGTGGATGCCATCAACGATTGTTAGGCTGCGCGCCAGCGTATCTGAGGATTTCTATTCCATGCGTGCCCGTACCGATGTATATTGATTGTATAGACCCCGGCTCAAAAAATGTAGCATGAGGAGCAATTCAGGCATGTTCGAAAACACCGTGTGGAAAAAAATGCTGATCGTCCTTGCGGCTGGCTTGATTCTGGCCGGCTGCGCGTCTGTCAAAGTGGATCGAATGGCGGTCGACGAAACGGTGGATCTGAGCGGCCGTTGGAACGACACGGATTCCCGACTGGTGTCCGAAGCGATGATCGGCGACGTCCTTTCCCGACCATGGATCGACCGCTACCGGGCCGGCAAGGGCAAGGACCCTGTTGTGATCGTGGGGTCGGTGCGCAACCGCAGTGACGAACACATCAACACCCAGACATTTGTCAAGGATCTGGAGCGCGCCCTGATCAATGCCGGCGAAGTGGAATTCGTTGCCAGCAGCGCCCAGCGTGGAGAGGTCCGTGAGGAAAGAAAGGACCAGGCGGCCAACGCCTCCGAAGCCACGGCCAAAGCGGAGGGCGAAGAGCTCGGTGCCGATTTCATGCTTCAGGGATCCATCAACACCATCTCCGACAGGGTCGAAGGCAAGGAGGTCAAGTACTACCAGGTCAATCTGGAATTGATCGACATCCAGAGCCAGCGCAAGGCGTGGATCGGCGAGAAGAAAATCAAGAAGCTGGTCAAACGCAGCCGCTTCGGTTTTTGATTCGGACATCATCTCTGCAGGTCCGCATGCCCTATCTGCTGCCCATCATCATGATCTGTCTGATCGCCTCCGGCTGTGCTGGCGGCAATGTTTTTTCCCGGCTGGACCGGAATCTGGCAAGTGGCGACTGCCCGGCGGCCATCGCCCTCATCGACGAGAGCGATGGTGCATACGGCAGCAACACGCGGCTGCTCTATCTGCTGGATGCGGCCATGGTATACATGCAGTGCGGCAACCTCGATGCGGCCCAATCGAACTTTCGCCGTGCCGAAGACCTTGCCGAGCGCTTGTGGACCGAGAGCATATCCCGGAGTGCGCTTTCCCTGGTGACCAGCGACAGCGTGCTGGCCTACGCCGGCGAGGATTTCGAACGGGTGATGATTCACCTGATGTCCGCCATCGGCTACCTGCAGACCGGCCAGCCTGAAGAAGCCCTGGTGGAGGCCCGACGGTTGGATACGCTGCTGGCGGTTTTCAACGATAAATACGAGAAGAAGAATGTTTACCGGGAAGACGCGTTTGCCCGCTACCTGAGCGGCATCCTCCACGAGGCGGACGGCGCCTGGGAC